>NZ_JBMVJC010000020.1:0-38843 GCF_049893385.1 Streptococcus sp. VTCC 12905
TTTTTTCTACACTAAAAAAGGCTCCATAATCTCTACAGTGGATTTACCCACTACAGAAATTATAGAGCCGAAAAAAGGCTTTGCCGGGCATTCTACCTAGCAAAGTCTTTTGTTTTAATAATTTTTAATCAAATCAACCGTTGAGCAATCTAGCTTTTTAACGATAGCTTGCAAGAAGGCTTGAGCCTCTAAGAAGTCATCCATGCTGTAGAGAGTTTGATGTGAGTGGATGTAGCGAGCGCAGACACCGATAGTTGTTGATGGAACACCATGATTTTTCAAGTGGGCTGCACCAGCATCTGTTCCACCTTTACCGCAGTAGTATTGGAATTTGACCCCTGCTTCTTCGGCAGTTGAGAGGAGGAAGTCTTTCATATTTTTTAACATGATGTGTCCAGGATCGTAGAAACGAAGCAGAGTACCGTCACCAATTTTTCCTTGGTCGCCATAAATATCTCCAGCTGGCGAGCAATCAACAGCAAGGAAAATATCTGGATTGAACTTGGTTGTAGAAGTATGAGCTCCACGTAGGCCAACCTCTTCTTGCACATTTGCCCCGGCAATCAACTGATTTGGCAAAGCTTGACCGGATAGGCTTTCTAGTAGTTCGGTCACCATAAGGACACCGAAGCGGTTGTCCCAAGCCTTAGAAATGACATTTTTTCCGTTGGCTGTTAGAATGGTTTCATTTTTGGGAATGAGAACATCCCCCGGACGAACGCCGAACCCCCAAGCTTCGTCATAATTGGCAAAACCAGCATCGAAAATAACATCAGCTATGGCAGGCACGCCTGGAGCGTTGCCGCCGCGTGTTAGATGTGGAGGGATGGAACCTGAAATGGCAGGAATGGTCCGACCGTCCTGTAGTTGAAGCGTAAAGGCTTGACTTGAAACGACCAAAGGGTTCCAGCCACCTAGCTCGACAACACGGAAAGTACCGTCTGGCTTGATTTGGCTAATCATAAAGCCGACTTCATCCATATGTGCAGCCACTAAGATGCGAGGAGCATTTTCAACAGTCGTATCCTTGATGCCAAAAATTCCACCTAGTCCATCTGTTTCGATGCGGTCTACATGCGGTGTGATTTTCTGACGGATATGGTTGCGAACCTGTCCTTCAAAGCCTGGTAAGCTTTGTAATTCTGTAACTTCTTTAATTTTTTCAAAAAGAGTCATTGTTCTTCCTCCATGACATGATTACTACTATTTTATCACGAAGAGATAGACTTGTCTTGAAAATATGGAAAAATATACAATAAACACATGATGAAATCATGCTTTCTGAAAACTGAATCTTTTTCATATGTTTGAGGAGAGTTTGTCTCAGCTGTCACAAGTTCAATGGCATTTTTGGGAAAATTCCGAGGAAATATGATAAAATAGTCAACATGAAAAAGAAAAAGACAGCCTTGCTAGCAGGCTTATTGGGGGCAGGTGTGCTCACTGCTAGTGCTCAATTTTACCGTAAGGTTCAGGAAGACCGTAAAAAAGCACAGGCCTTGCAGGAGGTGCGTGACTTTTTCGCTATTGTAGGAGAAATTGCGACGGTCTATGTGGATGAAACAGCCTCAACGCAAGACTCTCTCGTTGGAGGAGTTGTGATGGAGGCAGGACAGGTATTTCTATTTGAAAATGCGCAAGGTTCTATTCAATACAGGGAGGAAGAAAGATGATTTTTCCAACAAATCTTGAAGAAGTAGCTGCCTTGATTGAAGATGGCAAGCCAACTGTTTTTCTATTTGTGACGACTTGGTGTGGAGATTGCCACTATATCAAACCGCATTTGCCAGCTATCGAAGAGGCTTTTCCAGATTTCCGTTTTGTACAACTGGATCGAGATGACTTTATGTCTTTGGCGCAGGAATGGGCTATTTTAGGCATTCCAAGTCTGGTTGTTTTGAAAAATGGTAAGGAAATCGGTCGTTTTGTCGATAAGAATCGCAAGACCAAGGAAGAAATCATGAACTTCTTATCTGGATTGGGTAGATAGATTAGCAGAGAAGCTCTGCAATGTCCAAAAGAAAGGAAAGAACATGAAGAAATCACTTGGAAAAATCCTTCTAGCACCTGTGGTGCTGGGATTGAGTTTGAGTCTTGCTCCCTTGGTGCAGGCTGAGATTCAAACAGATGTAATAAATGAAAAATGGGGCAAGCCAACACTGGTCTATGGTGGCGGTTTGTCAGATGAGCAGGCGACAGAGGTTAACAATCTATTTGGTATTTCGGATGTCAATAATGTTAGTCGTCAGGTGGTTGTTGGCACGGATATGGATCAATATTTAGGTACATTTGGAGCAGATACAGCTTCCCTCTATTCATCTGTCTTGGTGCAAAAGCAGGATGCTGGAAAAGGGGTAGTGGTGGATATTAAGACTCCACAGAACATCACCTTGATTACCGAAACACAGTATGCCAATGCGGCTATTACAGCTGGTGCGTCGGATGTCTTGATTGATGTAGCTTCTCCGATTCAGGTAACGGGGGAGTCTGCCCTGACAGGTGTTTACAAGGCTCTCGCGGCCAATGGTGAAACAGTTGATACAGCCCGAACCGAAGTAGCTCAACAGGAGCTAGAGACAGTCAATGAAGTGGCGACGGCTCATACAGGTGACTCCAATTTTGATAGTTCAGCCTTGGATAAGGCGGTAGCGGAAATCAAGACAGCTCTTGCCGACTACAAAAAGTCCAATGGTCAGGTAGCGTCCGAATCAGATATCAATACTATTATTAACGATGTCTTGGCCAATAACGGTTTGGAAAATGTCATCACAGCAGATGAAGTTTCAAAATTGGTTACCTTTGCGAAAGCCTATCAGGAAACCTCTGCCATTGATTCGGCTGAAGTTGCCGCTCAGCTCAACCAGTTCAAGCAACAGGCGGAGCAACAAATTTCAGAAGCCTATAAGAATCTACAAGATTCAGGGATTTTAGAAAAAATCGGTGCCTTTTTTGAAAATCTTTGGAAAGGCTTGATTGGTCTATTTGCATAAAGGAGAAATGAAAAAGAAATGATTTTTACATATAATAAGGAACACGTTGGCGATGTTCTGATGGTGATTGTGGCTGAGGACAAGGGGCAGGCTGTCCAGTTTGAACGCAAGGGTCAAGTGGCGCGTGTTTTCTTAGAAGAAACAGGAAAAACAGTAGCTTGGAATTTCTTTGATGTATCGAGCTTGATTGAGATCGCCGGAAATGGGCAAGTTTTCCTGACAGACGAGCAAGTTGCGACCTTGAATGTAGCATTGTCAAAAGAAGGCTTTACTGAAAGCTTGATCAACGACAATGCTCCAAAGTTCGTAGTCGGTCAGATTGTGGAATTGGTTCCTCATCCAGACAGCGACCACCTCAATATCTGTCAGGTCAATATTGGTGACAGAACAGTGCAAATCGTAGCTGGTGCGCCAAATGCTGCCCAAGGCTTGAAAACCATTGTGGCTCTTCCGGGGGCAATGATGCCGAACGGTAGCCTGATTTTCCCAGGGAAATTGCGTGGTGAGGATAGCTTTGGTATGATGTGTAGCCCACGTGAATTGGCACTACCAAACGCACCACAAGTGCGTGGCATTATCGAATTGGACGACTCTGCAGAAGTCGGAGCAGCCTTTGAACCAGCTAAACACTGGAAGGGATAGAAAAGAAGAATTGGTCAATTTTGGCCAATTCTTTTATGCTGGTTCAATTTTTCCTTCAATAGCCTGTTCGATTTCTTCGGTCAATGCTTGGTGTGACCTGAGTTGGAAGTAAAGACTAGACAGAAAATGTTGGAGATTGAGCCGTCGGAAGTAGTCTACTGGTTCTTGATTTGGAAAGTCTAGCTTGCTAATCCATTCCGTCAGCTCTTGGCTTGACACTTTTTCCTTTAGCAGGAGGTAGACAGGGATTTGTGCTAAGCGAATTTCCTCTCCAGCTGTGAAGGTTTGATTTTGTTTAGATAGACAAATAAGAATGGCTTGCAATGTCTCTTTGCTTTTTGGGACAGGAAATTTGGTGTGATAGCTTGCGGCCAACAAGAAATCAGCACCATGTGCAGCGGTGTGGATCCAGCCGGGTTTTCATCATAACCAGACCAGTCATTTTCAATCGCCAAATAATCCAAGGCCTGTTGAAAAAGTAGTTCGAGGTCCTCATCATTTAAAAAAGCATGATAAATAGACTCAGAATCATTGTCAACAGATTAGTGTGGACGCTTCTAGGGAAAATGGCTTGGTGTCCAGTGAACGTTGAAGTAATTCTTGTGCTTGTTCCCTTGTAATCAAACTGTTTAGCAAGATATGACAAATGGTAGCGTAGACCAATTTGTCACGAATATCAGAATCGGGATGACCGATGTTTTCTAGCAACCAAGCTAGTTCCTGATTTGTATAAGGTTGGGTAGATTGGAGCTTTGAGGCAAGGATATTTTTCATACATATTTCTCCTTTTTCATCATTTTATCATCTTTCCTACGAATAAATAAGTAGGAGGATAAAAAATGTATAATAAAATCATTGCAATCGGTCGCTTGACGGCCCAACCGGAACTGACTCAAACGCCAAATGGCAAAAATCTGACTCGTGTCACAATTGCTGTGAACCGCCGTTTCAAGACAGAAAATGGCGAACGTGAGGCAGATTTTCTCAATGTTATTTTCTGGGGAAAACTGGCGGAAACACTTGTCTCCTATGGCAGCAAGGGCAGTCTGATTTCTATTGACGGTGAGTTGCGAACGCGAAAATACGAAAAAGACGGCAGCAACCACCATGTGACCGAAATCTTAGGTCAATCTTTCCAGCTACTCGAAAGCCGCGCCCAACGTGCTATGCGTGAAAATAATGCGAATGATAATTTGGCGGATGTGATTTTGGAAGAGGAAGAATTGCCGTTTTGATGTCATATCAGTCCCAAGACCGATGGAGCGTATTGAAAAATAGGCTATACTTTAGTCAATCCTAAATATTTTTCATATCTCCTTAAAGACACCAATGAAAGTTGGTGTTTTTTGCTGTTCATTTTCTATATTTCCACCATTCTATCAGCATGATAATTAGAGAAAGTAGGATAACTCCGTAGAAGAAAAAGATGATGTAGTGAGGGTGGCTAAAGAAAAATATCCAGACTAGCCAGAGTAGATATGCGAATATTATTTTGCCCCAAAAGCCTAATTTTCGTTTTAAAAACCATTCTGCAAAACTTTCGTAGGCTGAAAATCGGCTTTCTAGGTAATCTGTTTTTAAAAGTCGAAAATAGTTCATTACAGTCCTGCCTTCACTTCTTTTAGACAATAGTATAGCATATGTTCGCAAAAATAAAAATGCAAATTATTTTTATCAGACTTAGGACGGATTTTCACGAAAAAAAGATAGAATTTTATTGACTATTATTGACCAAGTGATATAATAAGAAATGTGAGTTAGCACTCACACGTATAGAATGCTAAAAATATTAGGAGGTAGTAGTATGTTAAAACCATTGGGCGATCGTATCGTTGTAAAAATTGAAGAAAAAGAACAAACTGTTGGTGGCTTTGTCCTAGCAGGCGCAAGCCAAGAAAAGACAAAAGAAGCAAGTGTACTAGCGATTGGACAAGGAAGTCGTACCTTGAATGGTGACTTGGTTGCCCCAGCGGTAGCAGTTGGAGATACTGTTTTGATTGATGCTCATGCAGGCTTGGAAGTCAAAGACGGTGACCAGACCGTTCACATCATTCGTGAAGCTGATGTTTTAGCAATCGTTGAATAAGAAACTACTAACAGAAAAAGATTTGAACCCGCTTGTGAAATTGTAAGAAATGTGAAATAGGATTTTTTATTGATTTAGGCGGGGAGGGAGGTATAATTATGTCAAAAGAAATTAAATTTGCAGCAGATGCTCGTGAGAGAATGGTTCGTGGTGTCGATATTTTGGCTGATACGGTCAAAGTAACCTTAGGACCAAAAGGTCGCAATGTTGTCTTGGAAAAAGCTTATGGATCACCACTCATTACAAACGACGGTGTGACAATTGCCAAAGAAATTGAGCTGGAAGACCATTTTGAAAATATGGGTGCTAAGTTGGTATCCGAAGTGGCTTCAAAAACCAATGACATCGCTGGTGACGGTACAACAACTGCTACTGTTTTAACACAAGCGATTGTTCGCGAAGGCTTGAAAAACGTGACTGCAGGTGCCAACCCAATCGGTATCCGTCGCGGGATTGAAGCAGCAGTTGCAACAGCAGTTGAGGCTCTGAAAGCTCAGGCCAATCCAGTTTCAAATAAAGAAGAAATTGCTCAAGTCGCAGCCGTGTCTTCACGTTCTGAAAAAGTTGGTGAGTACATTTCAGAAGCTATGGAGCGCGTAGGAACAGATGGTGTTATTACCATTGAAGAATCTCGCGGTATGGAAACAGAATTGGATGTCGTTGAAGGTATGCAATTCGACCGTGGTTATCTGTCACAATATATGGTAACAGATAATGAAAAGATGGTGGCTGAACTTGAAAATCCATTCATCTTGATTACCGATAAGAAAATTTCTCATATTAAAGATATTTTGCCACTTTTGGAAAGCATTCTCCAAACCAATCGTCCACTGTTGATTATTGCTGACGATGTGGACGGGGAAGCCTTACCAACACTTGTACTCAACAAGATTCGTGGAACTTTCAACGTAGTTGCTGTTAAGGCGCCAGGATTTGGTGACCGTCGTAAAGCTATGTTGGAAGATATTGCTATCTTGACAGGCGGTACAGTGATTACAGAAGACCTTGGTTTGGACTTGAAAGATGCGACGATCGAGGCACTTGGTCAAGCAGCTAAAGTTGTGGTCAATAAAGATAATACAACCATTGTTGAAGGTGCTGGAAATCCAGAAGCAATTGCCAACCGTGTCGCTGTTATCAAGTCACAAATTGAGGTAACCACTTCAGAATTTGACCGTGAAAAATTGCAAGAGCGCTTGGCTAAATTGTCAGGTGGTGTCGCTGTCATCAAAGTTGGTGCTGCTACTGAGACTGAGCTGAAAGAAATGAAACTCCGTATCGAAGACGCCCTCAACGCAACACGTGCCGCAGTTGAAGAAGGAATCGTAGCCGGTGGTGGTACAGCTCTTGTCAATGTTATCGATAGTGTAGCGAAATTGGAGTTGACAGGCGACGATGAAACAGGACGTAATATTGTCCTTCGTGCCTTGGAAGAACCAGTTCGTCAGATTGCCTATAACGCAGGTTATGAAGGTTCAGTTATCATTGACAAGTTGAAGAATTCTGAACTTGGCACTGGTTTTAACGCAGCGACAGGCGAATGGGTCAACATGATGGATGCAGGTATTATTGATCCTGTTAAAGTAACACGTTCAGCTCTTCAAAATGCAGCTTCCGTAGCCAGCTTGATTTTGACGACAGAAGCAGTGGTTGCCAATAAACCAGAACCAGACACTCGAGCTATGCCACAAGGTATGGATGGAATGGGGATGGGCTATTAAGTAATAGTAAAATGACACAGCTGATTGGCTGTGTTTTTTTTGAAATTTTCAAACATATCTATTTGACAATGGGTTTGGGATGTGGTACTATATTAGACGGTACTTTTTACTTTTGGTCTCTCAAGAGTGTACAGGGACGTGCTGACAAATGTTGCAAAAGTACACACAGATAGGGGTTGTCACCAATGCCCTATCACCAAAAATAAAAAATATATACAGGAGAATGTAGATGCCTACAATTAACCAGTTGGTACGTAAACCACGTAAGTCTAAAGTAGAAAAATCTAAATCACCAGCTTTGAACGTTGGTTACAACAGCCGTAAAAAAGTTCAAACAAACGTTTCATCACCACAAAAACGCGGTGTTGCAACTCGTGTCGGAACAATGACACCTAAAAAACCTAACTCAGCCCTTCGTAAATTTGCTCGTGTACGTTTGAGCAACCTTATCGAGGTTACTGCTTACATCCCAGGCATCGGTCACAACTTGCAAGAACACAGTGTGGTTCTTCTTCGTGGTGGACGTGTAAAAGACCTTCCAGGGGTACGTTACCATATCGTTCGTGGTGCGCTTGATACTGCTGGTGTAAACGATCGTAAGCAAGGCCGTTCTAAATACGGTACTAAACGTCCAAAAGGTTAAGAAGGGGGAAATATAAATGAGTCGTAAAAATCAAGCGCCTAAGCGCGAAGTATTGCCAGATCCATTGTATAACTCAAAATTGGTAACTCGTTTGATTAACCGTGTTATGTTGGACGGTAAACGTGGTACTGCTGCATCAATCGTTTATGGTGCCTTTGATCAAATCAAAGAAGCAACTGGCAATGATGCACTTGAAGTATTTGAAACAGCAATGGAAAACATCATGCCTGTACTTGAAGTACGTGCACGTCGTGTCGGTGGTTCTAACTACCAAGTCCCAGTTGAAGTTCGTCCGGAGCGTCGTACAACACTTGGTCTTCGTTGGTTGGTAACAATCGCTCGTAACCGTGGTGAGCACACTATGATCGATCGCCTTGCGAAAGAAATCATGGATGCAGCAAACAACACTGGTGCATCTGTTAAGAAACGTGAAGATACTCACAAAATGGCAGAAGCAAACCGCGCATTCGCACACTTCCGCTGGTAAGATAGGATATTTTAGCGTTAAGCAAATGCTAGCCAAAATAGGAAAACCGACGAAGAAACTTCAGTTTCTAGGAGATTTTACACCTAAAGGTAGCCACACTTGTAGTTGGCTAAAGCCAAAACGATTGTGTCTCTTTTTGTTAGACATTTGTAGCTAAAATTCAACTAATATAGGATGTGAGGACGTTAAGAAAATTCAAGGAACAATAGGAAATCAGACGATGCACCTTAAGGTCCAAGGAAGATTTATCTTTTTTCCAGAATTTTTAGTCCGAACTCAACTAATTAAGATACGAGGACGTTAAGTCAGTTCTACATAAATCAATTGTGATTGTGATTATGGTACCAACTTTTCGTTCAATCATCACAAATCGGATTGAGGCTTGCCTCAGCCATTTAACACCATTAGTAAGAAATTAAGCGGGTGGGATTTACCCACCCGCTTTTCTTAAAATATGGTATAATCAAAATAGAATTATAAAATATAGGAGAACAAACCTCATGGCACGCGAATTTTCATTGGAAAAAACTCGTAATATCGGTATCATGGCGCACGTTGACGCGGGTAAAACGACGACAACTGAGCGTATTCTTTACTACACTGGTAAAATCCACAAAATTGGTGAAACTCACGAAGGTGCATCACAAATGGACTGGATGGAGCAAGAGCAAGAACGTGGTATAACTATCACATCTGCTGCAACAACAGCTCAATGGAAAAACCACCGTGTAAACATCATCGACACACCAGGACACGTGGACTTCACAATCGAAGTACAACGTTCACTTCGCGTTCTTGATGGTGCGGTAACCGTTCTTGACTCACAATCAGGTGTTGAGCCACAAACTGAAACAGTATGGCGTCAAGCAACTGAATATGGTGTTCCACGTATCGTATTTGCGAACAAAATGGATAAAATCGGTGCGGACTTCCTTTACTCAGTAAGCACACTTCATGAGCGTCTTCAAGCAAATGCTCACCCAATCCAATTGCCAATCGGTTCTGAAGATGAGTTCCGTGGTATCATTGACTTGATCAAGATGAAAGCTGAAATCTATACTAACGACCTTGGTACAGATATTCTTGAAGAAGATATTCCAGCTGAATACCTTGAGCAAGCTGAAGAATACCGTGAAAAATTGATTGAAGCAGTTGCTGAAACTGACGAAGAATTAACGATGAAATACCTTGAAGGTGAAGAAATTACAAACGAAGAATTGAAAGCTGCTATCCGTAAAGCAACTATCAACGTTGAATTCTTCCCAGTATTGTGTGGTTCAGCTTTCAAAAACAAAGGCGTTCAGTTGATGCTTGATGCGGTTATCGACTACCTTCCAAGCCCACTTGACATCCCTGCTATTAAAGGTGTTAACCCAGATACAGATGCTGAAGAAGAACGTCATGCATCAGATGAAGAGCCATTTGCAGCTCTTGCTTTCAAGATCATGACTGACCCATTCGTAGGTCGTTTGACATTCTTCCGTGTATACTCAGGTGTTCTTAACAGCGGTTCATACGTATTGAACACTTCTAAAGGTAAACGTGAGCGTATCGGACGTATCCTTCAAATGCACGCAAACAGCCGTCAAGAGATTGAAACTGTTTATGCAGGTGACATCGCCGCTGCGGTTGGTTTGAAAGATACTACAACTGGTGACTCATTGACAGATGAAAAAGCAAAAATCATCCTTGAGTCAATCCACGTTCCAGAACCAGTTATCCAATTGATGGTTGAGCCTAAATCTAAAGCTGATCAAGACAAGATGGGTATTGCCCTTTCTAAATTGGCTGAAGAAGATCCAACATTCCGCGTTGAAACAAACGTTGAAACTGGTGAAACAGTTATCTCTGGTATGGGTGAGTTGCACTTGGATGTCCTTGTTGACCGTATGCGTCGTGAATTCAAGGTTGAAGCAAACGTAGGTGCTCCTCAAGTATCATACCGTGAAACATTCCGCGCTCCTACACGAGCTCGTGGTTTCTTCAAACGCCAGTCTGGTGGTAAAGGTCAATTCGGTGACGTTTGGATCGAATTCACACCAAACGAAGAAGGTAAAGGTTTCGAGTTCGAGAACGCTATCGTCGGTGGTGTGGTTCCACGTGAATTCATCCCAGCGGTTGAAAAAGGTCTCGTAGAATCTATGGCTAACGGTGTTCTTGCTGGTTACCCAATTGTTGACGTTAAAGCTAAGCTTTACGATGGTTCATACCACGATGTCGACTCATCTGAAACAGCCTTCAAAGTGGCAGCATCTCTTGCCCTTAAAGAAGCGGCTAAATCAGCTCAACCAACTATTCTCGAGCCAATGATGCTTGTAACAATCACTGCACCTGAAGAAAACCTAGGTGACGTTATGGGTCACGTTACTGCACGTCGTGGTCGCGTCGATGGTATGGAAGCTCGTGGTAACACACAAATCGTTCGTGCTTATGTACCACTTGCTGAAATGTTTGGTTACGCAACTGTTCTTCGTTCAGCAACACAAGGTCGCGGTACGTTCATGATGGTATTTGACCACTACGAAGATGTACCAAAATCTGTACAAGATGAAATTATTAAGAAAAACGGCCGCAATGCATAATTGCTAACCCAGGCAGCTTCGGCTGCCTTTTTCATTTTTTCATTAAAATTTTCATAAATAGCTTGCAAGACAGAGGTGGCAAATACTTGCAATTTTCGTCAAATAGTTATATAATAATCACGTTGAAAACTTTCTTGTAAGTCTACAAGTTACAATTTTCACAATAGGATTAAAAGGCTTGCCTTTTAAAAAATATAACTCGATTTTCATAAGGAGGAAATCATAAATGGTAGTTAAAGTTGGTATTAACGGTTTTGGTCGTATTGGCCGTCTTGCATTCCGTCGTATCCAAAATGTTGAAGGTGTTGAAGTTACGCGTATCAATGACCTTACAGACCCAACTATGCTTGCACACTTGTTGAAATATGACACAACTCAAGGTCGTTTCGACGGTACTGTTGAAGTTAAAGATGGTGGTTTTGAAGTTAACGGCAAATTCGTTAAAGTTTCTGCTGAACGCGAACCAGCTAACATTGACTGGGCTGCTGATGGTGTAGAAATCGTTCTTGAAGCTACTGGTTTCTTTGCTTCTAAAGAAAAAGCTGAACAACACATCCACGAAAATGGTGCGAAAAAAGTTGTTATCACTGCTCCTGGTGGTAACGATGTTAAAACAATCGTTTTCAACACTAACCATGACATTCTTGATGGTACTGAAACAGTTATCTCAGGTGCTTCATGTACTACAAACTGTTTGGCTCCAATGGCTAAAGCACTTCAAGATAACTTCGGTATTGTTGAAGGTTTGATGACAACTATCCACGCTTACACTGGTGACCAAATGATCCTTGACGGTCCACACCGTGGTGGTGACCTTCGTCGTGCTCGTGCTGGTGCTGCTAACATCGTTCCTAACTCAACTGGTGCTGCTAAAGCTATCGGCTTGGTAATCCCAGAATTGAACGGTAAATTGGACGGTGCTGCACAACGCGTACCTACTCCAACAGGTTCTGTAACTGAATTGGTTGCTGTTCTTGAGAAAAATGTAACTGTTGACGAAGTAAATGCTGCTATGAAAGCTGCTTCTAACGAATCATATGGTTACACTGAAGATCAAATCGTTTCTTCAGATATCGTAGGTATCTCATTCGGTTCATTGTTTGACGCAACTCAAACTAAAGTTCTTGATGTAGATGGTAAACAATTGGTTAAAGTTGTTTCTTGGTACGATAACGAAATGTCTTACACTTCACAACTTGTTCGTACTCTTGAGTACTTCGCAAAAATCGCTAAATAATCCTTAGTGAAAATCAAAGAGGCTTCGGCCTCTTTTTTTGCGATTCCATTTCTGAAAATCCAATTTTCGAATGAGACGTGATATACTTATCATATAGTTAGCAGTTGAATCTTGGAAAAGATTCGCTGTAATATACTTTTGAGGTATACGAAATGCATACAATAAGGATGAGTAGAAAGGAAAAGAAATGAATAATTTTCGATTACAGATTCCTACAGATATTCGTTTTGGTCGTGACCGTTTGACGGAATTACCAGAAGTATTAGGAACCTACGGAAAAAATGTTCTTTTGGTTTATGGTGGAGGGTCAATTAAACGTTCAGGATTGTATAACCGTGTACTAACTTTACTAAATGAGCATGGTTTTACTTTTATTGAATTAGCAGGTATTGAGCCAAATCCTAGAATTGATTCTGTCCGAACAGGTGTAGATCTTATTCGAAAAAACGGTATCGAAGTAATTTTAGCTGTAGGCGGGGGATCCGTTGTTGATGCGAGTAAAGTCATGGCTGCGGGAGCGTTTTATGATGGCGATGCGTGGGATTTAGTAAAGGATAGTAGCTTGATAGGAAAGGCAATCCCTATTGTTGATATTTTGACACTGGCAGCAACAGGAACAGAAATGAATAGGGGTGCTGTTATTTCCAATATGGTTACAAACGAAAAACTTGGTACAGGTGGCTGGGAGTTGATTCCAAAGGCATCGTTTTTAGACCCAACTTTAACATACACCGTATCAAAATGGCAAACTGCTGCTGGTGCTGCTGATATGATGAGCCATCTGTTTGAACAATATTTCAATCGAACAGATGGAGTAGACGTTCAAGATAGTATTGCAGAAGGCTTGTTGAAAACAATTATCAAGCATGGTCCGGTCGCAATAGCTGACCCAGAAAACTATACTGCTCGTGCAAATTTACTTTGGAGTTCTACCTTGGCCCTAAATGGTTTGGTGGCTGGAGGTCGATTAGGCGGTTGGACCTGCCATGCAATTGAACATGAATTGTCAGCCTATTACGATATTACACACGGAATTGGTCTTGCAATTCTAACCCCAAGATGGATGAAGTTTTGCGTGGATACAGATCCGACAACTCATGCAAAATTTGCAGCTTATGCACGAAATGTGTGGGGATTAGTTGAAGGAACAGAGGAAGAACTGGCCAGACAGGCTATTGCTAAGACGTATTCGTTTTTTGAAAATGAATTAGAAATTCCAATGAAATTATCAGATGTCGGAATTCCGACGCAAGAATTGGTAAGAGTGATGAGTGAACAAGCAGTTCTACATGGGAAACTGGGAGGGAATGTATTTGTGCCCTTAACTGTTGAAGATGTTGAGGCAATTGTGCGTGATTCATTTATCCCTATGGAAAAATTTTAGTAAGTGAGGAAAGAAAGATGGAAAAATATACATTAGTCAATGGAGTAGAAGTTCCAAAGATTGGTTTCGGTACATGGCAAATTCCTGAAGGGGAAGTTGTATATCAGAGTGTTAGTCATGCCCTGCAAGTTGGTTATGTTCATGTCGATACAGCTCAGATTTATCGCAATGAAGTGGGTGTGGGACGAGCTATTGCAGATAGCAAGTTGGACCGGAAAGAAATCTTTGTAACGACTAAGATTTGGAATGATAAGCAGGATTATGAATCTGCAAAGGCATCAATTGATGAATCCTTATCTAAGTTAGGTCTAGACTATGTAGATTTACTTCTTATTCATTGGCCAAATCCTGTAGAATTGCGTGAAAATGATGCATGGAAAATACGTAATGCGAGTGTCTGGAAGGCTTTAGAAGAGGCCTATAAAGAAGGAAAGACGCGTGCGATTGGGGTATCAAACTTTATGGTTCATCACTTAGAGGCATTATTTGAAACCGCTGAAACGAAACCTCATATCAATCAAGTTCTGTTAGCTCCTGGCTGTCCTCAAACTGAGCTAGTTGATTTTTGTCGTCAACACCAAATTTTGTTAGAGGCTTACAGTCCACTTGGAACAGGAAGTATATTTGGGAACCCTGTTGCACAAGAAGTAGCTGAAAAGTATGGTAAATCTATTGCACAAATTGCACTTCGTTGGTCTTTGCAAAAAGGTTTCTTGCCATTGCCAAAATCAGTAACTCCTGCAAATATTGAAGCAAACTTGCATATTTTTGATTTTGAATTATCGGAAGAGGACATACTCCGACTCGATGGAGTAGATGGCGTGAACAGCCAGAGCAATCCGGATGAAGTTAATTTTTAATTGGGTATCGCTCGGGTAGATACTCAGCTACGACCGGAATCATTGTTACAAATATCACAATAAATGAGATTTTAATAGGCATTTAATGAATAATGTGCTATAATTAGTAAGATAAAAAATTTTTAAGGAGTCTAACTAATGGCTAAATTGACAGTTAAAGATGTTGAATTGAAGGGCAAAAAAGTTCTTGTCCGTGTTGATTTTAACGTTCCTTTGAAAGATGGCGTTATCACTAACGACAACCGAATTACTGCTGCTCTTCCAACAATCAAGTATATTCTTGAGCAAGGTGGACGTGCCATTCTTTTCTCTCACCTTGGTCGTGTGAAAGAAGAAGCAGATAAAGAAGGTAAATCATTGGCTCCTGTAGCAGCTGACTTGGCAGCTAAATTGGGTCAAGAAGTTGCTTTCATAGCTGGTGCTACTCGTGGTGCTGAATTGGAAGCGGCTATCAATGCTTTGGAAGATGGACAAGTTCTCCTTGTTGAAAACACTCGTTTCGAAGACGTTGATGGTAAGAAAGAATCTAAAAACGACGAAGAGCTTGGTAAATACTGGGCTTCACTTGGTGATGGTATCTTCGTTAATGATGCATTTGGTACTGCACACCGTGCACACGCATCAAACGTTGGTATCTCAGCAAACGTAGAAAAAGCAGTAGCAGGTTTCCTTTTGGAAAACGAAATTGCATACATCCAAGAAGCAGTTGAAAATCCAGAGCGTCCATTTGTGGCAATCCTTGGTGGTTCAAAAGTATCTGATAAGATCGGTGTTATCGAGAACCTTCTTGAAAAAGCAGACAAAGTTATTATCGGTGGTGGTATGACTTACACATTCTACAAAGCTCAAGGTATTGAAATTGGTAACTCACTTGTAGAAGAAGATAAATTGGATGTGGCAAAAGCGCTTCTTGAAAAAGCTAATGGTAAATTGATTTTGCCAGTTGACTCAAAAGAAGCAAATGCATTTGTTGGATACACTGAAGTTCGCGACACTGAAGGTGAAGCAATTTCAGAAGGCTTCCTTGGTCTTGATATCGGTCCTAAGTCAATCGCTAAGTTTGACGAAGAGTTGACTGGTGCAAAAACAGTTGTTTGGAACGGCCCTATGGGTGTGTTTGAAAACCCAGACTTCCAAGCTGGTACAATCGGTGTAATGGACGCAATCGTGAAACAACCAGGTGTGAAATCAATCATCGGTGGTGGTGACTCAGCTGCTGCAGCTATCAACCTTGGATATGCAGACAAATTCTCATGGATCTCAACTGGTGGTGGCGCATCTATGGAACTCCTCGAAGGTAAAGTGCTTCCAGGACTTGCAGCTCTTACTGACAAGTAAAAAATTGCGACGAAATGAGGCTGGGGCCTGAGCTCCGGTCTTTTTTTGAATGCAATTTGCGCTCTGATGTGTCGGCTCGGAGGAAAAAGTTTTGTTGTGTAATCATTTTTTGTTTATACTCTTCGAAAATCAAAATCGGACGTTATTGACTTGATTTGATGACTGTCAAACTCCAGTGGAATTTGACAGCCTGTTCCCTTGAAATATAAAGGGAACAGAGTTCGATTTGCATCAGAGCGAAACAAACTACGTTCGCCCATTTTCAACCTCCAAAGGTTCCCCGAACCTTTGGAGAAAGTCTGATTTTGATTTTCATTGAGTATTACTTCGTAAACTCACCTTTTCAAGCTCTACTAATGTTTTTGGCTTCTTGTCTTGTGTTAAAATCAACTATAGGCTACTTATTTTTTTGTAAAGTTGGGAATTCTTTTTCTTTGGTGGTGTTGAAGTATCTGGTAATATTTTTACACTAAGATGTCCGAATGATTCATAACATTATGTGCATTTAGAATCATTTTTTAACAAATCATGTTAGAATAGAAGTATGTTTAAGAGATATAAATTTGATACCCAGAAGTTTAAATTGGGTATGAGAACTTTAAAATCAGGTCTAGCTGTATTTTTAGTCATTTTATTGTTTCATCTTTTAAAATGGGATGGTATTCAGATTGCGGCTCTGTCAGCAGTTTTCAGTCTTCGTGAAGATTTTGGGAAAAGTGTTCATTTTGGCTCTTCTCGAGTCCTTAGTAATTCAATAGGTGGCTTTTATGCCTTGCTTTATTTTATTCTAAGTGATCTATTTTCTCATAATTTTTGGGTGACCTTAATTTTCATCCCTATTTTTACGATGCTAACCATTATGACGAATGTTTCGTTTAATAATGCTCCAGGTGTTATTAGCGGGGTTGCTACGATGTTGATGATTGCTCTCTCAGTTCCTGCAGGAGATTCGATTTTCTACGCCCTCCAAAGAGTTTTCGAAACTTTCGTCGGGGTATTTATATCTGTTATTGTAAATTATGATGTAAATTTGATAAAAAATCGATTTTATAAAGAATGATGTCACAAAACCTGACATCAACTCTTGACTGTTTATGAATTCTGCCCTATAATAGTGTGCAGAAAGGAGTTCATTATGAGAGAAAAAGAGTTTCGACGTTCCTTAGCTATTTTTCCAATTGGTAGTGTAATGAAATTGACTGATTTAACAGCGCGTCAGATTCGTTACTATGAAGATCATGGGTTGATAAAACCTGATCGGAACGAAGGTAATCGCCGCTTGTATTCTCTAAATGATATGGATTTACTCCTTGAAATTAAAGATTTTTTGGATGAGGGCCTAAACATTGCAGCGATTAAAAAAGAATACGCTAATCGTAAAGCAAAGGAAAAGGTTCAAGCAGAACAGAAAACTTTAACTGATGAGGATGTGCGTCGTATCCTACATGATGAATTTAGCAGACAAGGGCGATTTTCAAGTCCAAGCTCGATCTTTCGGTCGTCGTAATAGGTTTAATTAAGAGGAGAAAAAAATATGGTTGTCACAACAGCGGATATTAAACGTGATATTAAAGAGAAAAATGTTACATTTCTACGTCTCATGTTCACTGATATTATGGGAGTGATGAAAAACGTAGAGATTCCTGCGACAGAAGAGCAGGTTGAAAAAGTTTTATCAAATAAAGTTATGTTTGATGGTTCGTCTATTGAAGGTTTTGTACGTATTAATGAATCTGATATGTACCTTTATCCAGATTTAAACACATGGACTATTTTTCCTTGGGGAGATGAAAATGGACGTGTGGCAGGCTTGATTTGTGATATTTATACGACTGAAGGTGAACCGTTTGCGGGAGATCCTCGTGGAAACTTGAAGAAATCTCTTCGTCGGATGGAAAAAGAAGGATTCTCATCCTTTAACCTTGGTCCAGAACCAGAATTCTTCTTGTTCAAAATGGATGAGCAAGGGAATCCAACTCTTGATGTGAATGATAAGGGTGGTTACTTTGACTTGGCGCCTACAGATCTTGCGGACAATACTCGTCGTGAAATTGTAAATGTTTTGACTGAAATGGGATTTGAAGTTGAAGCGAGCCACCACGAAGTAGCGGTTGGTCAGCATGAAATCGACTTTAAATATGCGGATGTTTTGAAAGCGTGTGATAATATCCAAATCTTTAAGTTGGTTGTTAAGACGATTGCACGAAAACATGGCTTGTATGCTACATTTATGGCTAAACCTAAATTTGGAATTGCTGGTTCAGGTATGCACTGTAACATGTCACTCTTTGATAAAGACGGCAATAATGCCTTCTTTGATCCAGAAGATTCACGTGGCATGCAATTGTCAGAGACAGCTTATCACTTCCTTGGTGGTTTGATTAAACATGCTTATAACTACACTGCAATTACCAACCCTACAGTAAACTCATACAAACGTTTGGTACCTGGTTTTGAAGCTCCTGTTTATATTGCTTGGGCAGGTAAAAACCGTTCTCCATTGGTTCGTGTACCTGCATCACGTGGAATGGGAACTCGCTTAGAATTGCGTTCAGTAGATCCAACGGCTAACCCATATTTGGCTATGGCAGTTCTTTTGGAAGTTGGATTAGATGGTATCGAACACAAGATTGAGGCTCCTGCTCCAGTAGAGTCAAATATTTATGCAATGTCAGATGAAGAACGTCGCGAAGCAGGTATTGCAGATCTTCCATCAACTCTTCACAATGCTCTTAAAGCCTTGAGAGAAGATGATGTTGTTCGTTCGGCATTGGGTGACCATATCTATACTAATTTTTTGGAAGCTAAGAAGATTGAGTGGGCAAGTTACGCAACTTACGTTTCTCAATGGGAAATTGATAACTATTTAGATTTGTATTAATGTGGATGTGCAAAAACTAAATTATTCTCATTCAGATCAAATTTTGAATATTAAAAAATAGCTTAGAATCAACGTTTCTTATGACGTTATTCAAAGCTATTTTTTTACTATTGAACCTTTGTTTTCGCTTTTCAAATTTTGGGCTCAAAGATAAAAAGGTCCACTGGACCTTTGTTTTCGCTTTTCAAATTTTGGGCTCAAAGATAAAAAGGTCCACTGGACCTTTTTATTTATCCGGAGTGAGAATCATTGGGATAATGATTGGCTCACGTTCTGTTTTTTCATATAGGAATGGTCGGAGGGCGTTGACAATTGCACCATTGACCGTTTGGATGCTTGCGTCCTTATTGCGCATGGCGATTCGTATGGCATCAAATAGAATTCGTTGACTTTCACGGATAAGATCTCCTGATTCACGCATATAGATGAATCCCCGACTAAGGATATCAGGACCAGCAAGAATCATTTTCGACTTGAAGTCGACTGTTGCAACAGCGAGAACGACACCGTCTTCAGAGAGATCGCGTCTATCTTTAAGAACAGCTGCACCGATTTCGCCAATCCGATTGCCATCAACGTAAATGTCTTGGGCGTTGAATTGACCGGCTATGCGAGCTGAATCTTTTGTAAGTGCAAGGACATCACCATTTTCCATGATGAAGATATTTTCTTTAGGAACGCCAGTATCGACAGCTAAACCAGCATGGATTTTTTGCATACGGTATTCGCCATGAACAGGCATGAAGTATTTTGGTTTGATGAGACGGAGCATGAGTTTTTGCTCTTGTTGGCCACCGTGTCCAGAGGTATGGATGTTGTTAATCTTACCGTGGATAACATCTACACCTGCTTCAATCAGAATATTGATTAATTTGTTAACCCCTGTGGTATTTCCCGGAATAGGACTGGACGAGAAGATAACAGTATCACCTGGTTGAAGTTGGACTTGTCTGTGGGTACCATGAGCAATTCGAGAAAGTGCAGCCATAGGCTCACCTTGACTACCTGTACATAGAATCAAGACTTCATTAGCTGGATATTCTTTTATTTCATTTGGTTCGATAAAGGTACCTTTGGGGACCTTTATATAGCCTAATTCAATACCATTTACAATTGCTTTCTCCATTGAACGGCCAAAAACTGCAATTTTTCGACCTGTTTTTACTGCTGCATCGGCTGCTTGTTGAAGGCGGAAAATGTTAGAGGCAAATGATGCAAAGATAATACGACCGTGAATGCCTTTAATCAATTTCATAATGGATTGACCAACAACTTTTTCGGAGTTAGTAAAGGTTGGAACCTCTGCGTTAGTTGAATCGGATAAAAGACAGAGGACTCCCTCTTCACCGAGCGCAGCCATACGGTGCAAGTCAGCTGGTTCTCCAACGGGAGTGAAGTCAAATTTAAAGTCACCGGTGCAGACAATTTTACCTTGGGGTGTGTCTACGACGATTCCAAGTGGTTCTGGAATTGAGTGAGTTGTCCGGAAAAAACTAACTTTTAAGTGTTTGAAGGTAAGCTCTGTCTTATGATTAATCTCATGGAGAGTAGCATCACGAAGCAGGCCATGTTCTTCCAATTTACCGCGTATCAAAGATAGTGCTAGCGGACCAGCATAGATAGGTACGTTCGCTTGTTTGAGTAAGAATGGAATTCCTCCAATATGATCTTCGTGACCGTGTGTGATGACTAGACCTTTGACACGGTCTAGATTTTCAACGATATAGGAGTAGTCTGGGATGACATAGTCAATACCTAAAAGATCGTCTTCAGGAAATTTAATACCTGCGTCAACAATCAAAATTTCATCTTGGTATTCAATACCATAGGTATTTTTTCCGATTTCTCCCAAACCACCGATGGCAAAGACGCCAACTTCTTGGGGTTTTAGATTTATTGTTGACATGGATTAGAACTCCGTAATACTAAAATCAGCATGCTCCTTCTCATATTGGAGGTGCTTTTCGGATAGAAGTTCGATGAATTCGATATTGTATTGTGGGTATTTTTTTTCTACTAGCTCACGCGCAATAATACGACCTTGTAATTCGCTTTCTGCTTCAACTTCCATGTAAAGTGAGCGTGTCTGTTCGCGACGAGGACTCACTTTTGACTCTTGATAAAAAACTTTATAAATCATATGTTATACATATTCCTTTCTGCTTTGACTGCAACCTACGAAAAAAGACCCAAATAGATTTCTATTTGTTGCTTGGTATTCAGTTTTCTGGAGTTGTTGATTTCGACAGTCTAAATAATTCTCCTTATTATATCATAAAGTTAGGACTTGGTAAATGGAAGTGTTAGAAAAATGAAAATCAGGTGAGAACCTGGGTGGTATCTTCTGAAATTATCATGAATCACAAATATAACATTGCAAATCGATAAAAATATAAATTTTTATTATGACAAATCTAACAATATATTGTGATGGTTCACTGAGAGGAGGTAGACAATGGGGACAGGACCAGAGGTAGGGTTAGGTCAATTTTATCGAGAACTTCGTCGTTCTCGTTTGGTCAAGCAAAAAGGATATCGTCAGAGGAAATTTTACAGTGGCCCAGCTATCACGTTTTGAGTTGGGTCAATCCATGTTAGCAGCGGACAAGTTGATTGTGGCAGTTGAGGGAATCAACATTAGTTCATGAATCGCCCACCATATCGATGAGGATATTCAATATGACCAAGTAGTAGAATTAAAGAAAGAATCAAAGGCATAACAGACTGGGAAATCATACCCCAGTCTTTTCCATTATTTGAAAAAAACTTCAATATAGCTTACAATAGAGAGTAGCATTGAAAAGTCTTTCAGTTTGCTTTTAGTAGTAGCACTATCGTCGCAGTAATAAAAGCAAACCGATTGACGTAAGGAAAGAGAAATTTATGAAAATACTAGCTTTAGACAGCTCCAATCAGGCTCTTTCGGTTGCCTTGGTGGAGGACGGTCGTTTGCAGGCGGAAACCCTGCTGGCTGTCAAGAAAAATCATAGCATCAGCCTCATGCCTGTGGTCGATTTTTTGGTAGCACAGGTGGGCTGGACACCGAAAGACTTGGATCGGATTGTGGTCGCTCAAGGCCCGGGCTCCTACACGGGTCTGCGGGTGGCGGTGGCGACTGCCAAGACCTTGGCCTACACCCTCAAGATTGACTTGGTGGGGGTATCCAGTCTTCAGTCTCTGGTTCCTCCTAGCCTGACGGGTCTGGTGGTGCCTCTCATTGATGCCCGCCGTAACTGTGTCTATGCAGGTGTCTATGAAAATGGCAGAGCAGTCGAGGCAGATTGCTACTGGTCTTTTGAAGACTTGCTTTCTAGCCTGGCTGGCAAGGAAAATATTACCTTTGTCGGAGAAGTAGAAAACTTTATCGAGCAAATCGAGCAAGCTCTGCCAACTGCTCAGTATCAAGCCAGTCTGCCGTCTGCCTATCAATTGGCGGTGATTGGTCAAGACTTGCCAGCAGTAGATGTCACCAGCTTTGAGCCCAACTATCTCAAGCGAGTAGAGGCAGAGGAGAACTGGCTCAAGGACAACAAAGCTGGTTCAGAAAGTTATATCAAACGTGTATGATAGAGATTAAACACTACGATGGTCAGGAAAATCTGGCAGAGTCTATTTTGGCAGTTATGCAGTCGGTCTATGAGCAATCTCCATGGACTCTGGAACAGATTGCCTCCAGTATGGCTAGTCAGGATGAGGACTATTATCTAGCCTATGAGGGTCAGGAGTTGGTCGGATTTTTGGCTGTTCAGACGGTGCTGGATGAGATGGAAATCTTGCAGATTGCTGTCAGGGCTGATTTTCAGAGGTTGGGAATCGCCAGTCAATTGATGGCTGCTGTGATGGACTGGGAGGGGGATATCTTCCTCGAAGTGAGGGAATCTAACAGAGCAGCTCGGGCCCTCTATACACGCCAGCATTTTACCAAAATAGGAAAACGAAAAGACTACTACCGCCACCCTGTCGAGGACGCGGTGATGATGAAGAGAGAACGTGATGAAAGATAGATTGATTTTAGCGATTGAGACCTCCTGTGACGAGACCTCGGTAGCTGTTTTGCGAAATGATGCGGAGCTTTTGTCCAATGTCATTGCAAGCCAGATTGCCAGCCACCAGCGGTTTGGTGGGGTGGTGCCTGAGGTGGCCAGCCGTCACCATGTGGAAGTGATTACGGCCTGTATCGAGGAGGCCTTGTTGGAGGCGGAGGTGACGGCAGAGGACTTGACGGCTGTGGCGGTGACCTATGGGCCTGGCTTGGTCGGTGCCTTGTTAGTGGGGATTTCAGCAGCCAAGGCGTTTGCTTGGGCTAATGGCTTGCCGCTCATTCCTGTCAATCACATGGCAGGGCATTTGATGGCGGCACGGGCGGTCAAGGAATTAGAATTTCCCCTCTTGGCACTTTTGGTCAGCGGTGGGCACACGGAGTTGGTCTATGTGTCAGAGGCGGGCGACTATAAGATTGTCGGTGAAACGCGAGATGATGCGGTCGGAGAGGCCTATGATAAGGTGGGGCGGGTCATGGGTCTGCCCTATCCAGCTGGTCGGATTATTGATGAATTGGCTCATGAGGGGCAAGACATTTATGATTTCCCTCGTGCTATGATAAAAGAAGATAATCTGGAGTTTTCTTTTTCTGGACTCAAATCCGCCTTTATCAACCTCTACCACAATGCCCGGCAGAAAGGTGAAACTATATCCAATGTGGACCTGTCAGCCTCATTTCAAGCCTGTGTCTTAGATATTCTTATGGCTAAGACCAAGAAGGCCTTGGAAAAATACCCTGTTAAGACCTTGGTCGTGGCGGGCGGTGTGGCAGCTAATCAGGGCTTACGAGAGCGGTTGGCTGCTGAAATTACCGATGTGGAGGTTATCATTCCCCCGCTTCGCCTCTGCGGTGACAATGCAGGTATGATTGCCTTGGCAGCCGTTAGTGAATATAACAAAGAAAATATTGCTGGTTGGGATTTGAATGCCAAGCCAAGCTTAGCTTTTCCGCAAAAATAAGTGGATGAAGAAGGTTCTTATGAAATCTGACGTCATTACGATTACTAATCTAAATAAATACTATGGAAGCCATCAAGCAGTTAGTAATCTCAATCTTTCTGTTCACCAAGGAGAGATTTTTGGTTTTTTAGGAGCAAATGGGGCTGGGAAGTCAACAGTTATTCGTTGTATTCTTGGCTTAGTTTCTAAAACAAGCGGAGATATTGTATTATTGGGAGGTGCTTATTCAAGCTTAACAGAAGCATTAGCCCATATTGGCTATCTTCCATCTGAGGCACATTTTTATCCTGACATGAAAGTTAGAGATGTTATCCGCTTGGCTGCGAAAGCTAGAAAAATAGATTGCCAAACAGAAGCGGATCGTATTTGTGAATTTTTAGAGGTTCCCTTGGATAAAAAGATCAAAGATCTATCTCTTGGGAATCGTAAAAAAGTCAGTATTGTATGTGCACTCCAACATAAACCAAGATTGTTGCTATTAGACGAGCCGACCTCTGGTTTGGATCCTTTGATGCAGGAGCGTTTCTTTACGCTGATCAAGGAAGTTTGCTTGAATGGGGCAACTTGTTTCCTATCGTCTCATAACTTATCAGAAGTTAAAAATTATTGTGACCGTGCTGCAATCATTAAAGAAGGAAAGCTTTTGGTAGTTGATACAGTTGACCATCTGACGCGTAGCCAAACGAAGAATGTAACCATTTGGAAAGATGGTCAAGAAAAACAATTCCGTTACGATGGGACAAGTGAAGACTTATTGAATCACTTGGTAGACCTGGCGCCGACAGATTTTTTAGTAGAAGAGCCTTCTCTTGAAGATCTGTTTCTCCATTATTATGAGGAGGTGGAGAAATGATTATTCTGTTGCATGAGTTAAGACAAAATCGAAAGACACTCCTTATATGGACCCTGGTACTTGGTTTTATCTGTTATGGTTCTATCGGGCTCTATCAGAGTGTTGAGAATCAATTAACAGGAGTTGCTGATTTGTATGCAAATATGGGAGATGTTACAAAAGCATTGGGTATGGATAAGATTAGCATAGCCACTCTAGAGGGCTATTATGCTACGGAAATTGGCCTGATGTTTGGTCTCGGATCTGGAATGTTTGCTTCTATGCTTGGAGTTACGAGCCTTTCTAAGGAGGAAGAAGGGCATACAAGTGAGTTTTTATACACCTTGCCATATAAGCGTTCAACTATTTTATTGTGGAAATACCTCAGCGTTGTTTTACAACTTCTGATTTTCAATAGTATTATTTCTTGTTGGAATGGTCTGGGGATTTGGCAGCTGGGGGGAGATGTTTCTTTTCATTCTTTTTTCATCTACCATTTGTTGGTTTTATTAATGCAGCTGGAACTGGCCAGTATTTCTTTCCTCCTTTCAGCCATTAGTTCTAAAAAGCAAATTGGTTTAGCAATGGGGCTTGTACTTATTTTTTATAGTACAGATATGATTGTTCGGATTATTTCTAAAGTAGAATTTTTGAAATTCATCACGCCCTATTATTACGCGAATGGTGCAGATGTTTTTAGCCATACCACCTTTGATACCTTCTTTCTTGTAAAAGCTTGTGCGGTTATCATTTTTTCTTTGCTTCTATCGGTTCTTGTATTAGATAGAAAGGACCTTGGAGCTTAGTGGCAGTAGCGCTAAAATACGTGATCGCAATAATTATAGTCATTTGAATTAGCTTTGATACATCGTCACTTTCGACTTGCCATACCCTAGTACTGCCTGCACCTTAATTCCTTGTCTGAAAGCTAAATCATTCGACTATATTTTGAAATGCATGATGAAACTCCGATTGCTCTATTCGGAGTTTTTTTGGTATCTATTGAAATAGATCATTAGTCCTGTTTCAAGTGAGGTTTTATACTCGGATATAAAAGAAAACTTGAAAATCAAGTTGCAATGTGAGAAAATGGGAGAATAAATTCTCGATTTGTCATCAGAGGGAAGGAGATATGGAATGAAGGCACATGCTTTTCGTGAGGGCTTGCGTGATGCTATCCCTACTGCTTTAGGCTATGCTAGTATTGGTTTAGCTTGCGGGGTTGTATCGGTCACTTCAGGAATTTCAGCTGTCGAAATGGGCTTAATGAGTCTTTTTGTTTATGCTGGAAGTGCTCAGTTTGTTATCTGTGCCATGATCTTAGCAGGAGCACCACTCCTTTCAATCGCAGTGACCGTATTTTTCGTTAATCTGCGTAATTTTCTGATGTGTTTACATGCGACAACCATCTTTCAAGGGAATCGTCTAGGGTCCAATATTTTGATAGGATCATTTGTGACAGATGAGTCCTATGCGGTTCTCTTGCGGAAACACATTGAAGACAAGCAGATTGCACCAAGCTGGATGTACGGTAACAACTTTGCTGGCTACGCTTCTTGGGTTACATTTACGACTCTAGGCAATCTGATTGGTGGTCTTATTCCAAATCCCGAGCAGTTTGGGTTGGACTTTGCCTTGGTCGCTATGTTCGTCGGGATTTTCTCAGGGCAACTAGTGGCGATGGCTCGGACTATCTCTATGAGGAAAGTTGGTTTGATTCTTATGGCTGTTTTTTTGAACTATGTCTTATTAGCCAGCCTTGTATCGTCCTATGTAGCAGTCTTATTAGCAACCTTAATTGGTTGTTTTGTGGGGGTATGGTTAGATGGTAAAGACTAATATATTGTTGATTATTCTGGCGGCAGCCCTTGTGACTTGGGTGCCACGTGTTTTGCCTTTTGTACTGACTCAACATAAATCTCTTCCTCCAAAGTTGGTGAAATTCCTCAGCTTTTTGCCAATCACTATCATTTTTGCATTGACCCTTTCCAGTATTATGGATGAGAAAGTTGGCTCCTTGCCAAGTTTTCTCCTGGTAGAAAGTCTAGCTATTCTTCCGACATTTTTTGTAGTCTTGAAGACAAAAAATATACTTTTAGCAGTTTTGGTTGGCGTTGTTACAACCGCGGCGTTACGTTTGATATTTTAGGAGGGTTTTATGGTAAAGGAAAATGCCAAAGGTGTCGGACTTTGTGTCCTTTTGGCTTTGGTGGGTCAGTGGTTAGGTCAATTGTTTCCCCTTGTGGGTGGACCAGTCTTCTCCCTTCTAATCGGGATGAGTCTGTATCCCTATTTTTCGAGTAAAAATGCATTTCAGTCAGGCTTAACCTTTACTTCCAAGAAAATTTTACAGTATGCGGTGATTTGTTTGGGATTTGGTTTAAACTTATCAACGGTATTGGCTGTTGGACGTCAATCTCTTCCAATTATTCTTTCAACTATCAGTTTCGCTTTGTTTTTGGCCTTCTTGATGTGGAAATGGCTACCGATTTCATCTCATCTGGCGACCTTGATTGGCGTAGGGACCTCTATTTGTGGCGGCTCTGCCATTGCGGCGACAGCTCCCATTATTAAGGCGGATGATGAGGATGTAGCACAAGCAATCTCCGTCATCTTTCTTTTTAATGTCTTTGCGGCCTTGGTGTTTCCGACTTTGGCAACCTGGCTTGGGTTTTCGACCGATTCGGGTCAGGCCTTTGGAATGTTCGCAGGAACAGCGGTCAATGATACCTCGTCGGTCACCGCAACAGCAGCCACCTGGGACAGCCTTTACGGATTGGGTAGTCAGACCTTGGATATAGCAGTGACGGTTAAGTTAACACGAACTTTAGCCATAATTCCTATTACAACGGTTTTAGCAATTTGGCAAACCCGAGGAAAGGGTCTCAAGGCAGACAAGAAGTCCCTCCTGACAGGTTTTCCGACTTTTATTTTGTATTTTATCCTAGCCAGTCTGATGACAACAATCGCAGGTCATTTCGGAGTGGGAACAGCAGTTTTTACTCCACTTAAAAGCCTGTCCAAGTTCCTCATTTGCATGGCCATGACAGCCATTGGCTTGCGGACTAATGTGTTGGCCTTGGTAAAAAATGGCAGAGTTGCTCTTCTGGTCGGACTTGCTTGTTGGATGGGAGTGACCCTGTTGACACTGGTTTGGCAGGCGATTTTGGGTATATGGTAACAGCAAAACAGCCTTCTCTTGCGAGAGGCTGCTTTTTTTATAATTTCAAGCGGAAAGTCTGCGGAGCTTTTTTCAATAAAATCCAGTAACCGATACTGACATATGCAATCATGGCCAGCGAAATGAGTAGGATGTACAAGTGACTGCCTAAATCCAGCTTGCTATTGAGGTAGGCCACCCAGTAAAGAGCCCAACTGAGAAACTTATAGAGGGGATTGCTGACGTCCATATCCTTGGTAAAGGGCTGGAGGATATAGTAGATAAAAAGGTCGTGGAAGGAAAAGAGAGCGGTCAGACTGATGAGGAGCAGAGCAGTCAGAAGAATGGTTTCCATGCTGAAGGCAAACCGCCCCAGCACCATGATAGTCAGAAAGAGGCTGCAGGCAAAGATGAGATTGAGCTTGCAGATCTGCCAAAAGCGGTAGTTAAAACCAGCGATAATGGTCTTAGCCTCGCGATAAAAAGGATAGTGAAGCATGGAAATATCACAGTTGACAAAGACCATTTGAACGACCACCTTGCCCGACGAAGCGATATACATAATTCATAAAGGAGAAGGGCAGGAACCGCAGGAGGATGGTATCGGTCAGTTCAAAAGGCCCCAGATAATAGCGGAGGGCCTCCAGAGCGACCAGAATTACCACGAGCGACAGAACCCAGTTCCGCACCTTCTTATAGAGGACTTTTTTGTAGCGGTCAAATAGCAGAGCGTTTAGGTAGGTCATGCCAGATAGGTAGGATAGGTCTTTGCTACCTTTTAAATTTAATTTTTTCTGCATTTGTAGACCTTGGCGAGTATACTCGTTACCCTTGGTTATTTCAAAAAGTTTCCTATCCATTTTTAAGGACTCGTCCATGCAGTACTGGAGGTAGTCTACATGATTGGTTTGTTGTTTTAAATACTTATAATTAAACCAAATCAGCAAGACTTGACAGACAAGCACAGGCAGTAAAAAGATTGGTAGCAGATGATTGCGGAAAAGGATAAGACAGGCAATTGCTACTAAACCAGTTCCAAAGATGACCCAAGATTGCCAAGAGTTTCGAGGTGCTAAAATACCTCTGTTGAATAGTGCTCGATTGAGAGCATGACCAGTAAGGCTTCCTGATGGGATAGTCAGCAATCCTAGAGGTAGATAGAGCCAATTTCCAGCAAGACTAGAAAAGATGAGCAAGGCAGGCAGGTAGGCCAGACTGGTGATAATAGGCTGGCTCTATAAAGAGCTGACTTTGGAGAAAACTAGATTGAGAAAGCCCAAAATTTCGCATGAATTCCCGCTCGGACTTGGCGATAAAAGGCTCAAATCCCTTGCCAAACCGAAAGGCATAGCCAACAAAGACCAACCATAGAGAAAAGCCCAAAAGTCAAGTTCCTGGAAGAACATTCCAAAAATTTAATTCCCCGCCAGAGAGGAGATTGATCCAAAAGGAAGCAAAGTAGAAATTCAAGGCCAGCCATAAACCCTTGACAAGAAAGCGACTGGGAATAGAGAAGATATGGAGGAACAGAAAGAGAGCAGACTTAAAACTGTAAGACTTGAAAATACTCTCTGGAATGCTCTTTCCAACAAGTGGCAGTTTCCGCAGGTAGTAGAAAAATCCATTGACGGTCCGATGGAGGTTGTACTTTTCCTGATACCAAAAATAACGTAGAATGGTTTTCATAAGACCCTCCTAGTCTGCTGTCAAGAGGGCAACCACTTCCTGTTCAAAATCAGGGTCGTGTAGTTTGTCACTCGGAACAGCCTGTAATTCCTGATGATGCAGGAGGACAATTTCGTCGCAGAGGTCTTGAGCCAGTTGTAAAATGTGGGTAGAAAAGATGATTACGGAATCTTTTTTAGTCTCTCGAATCAGTTGCTTGAACTTCGTGGGCAGCCGCAGGATCAAAGGAAGTCAGTGGCTCATCTAAGAGCAGGACAGGCGGCTGGACAATCAAAGACAGGAGCAACTGGACCTTGTTCTGCATACTGTGGGAAAAGTCCTTGAGCAGACGGTGCTGGTCTTCAAAGTCAATTCCCACCAAAAGCAACCAATCCTCAGGACGGCGTGCATCTTTGAGTTTGTCCTTGTGGATATCCATATAGAAACGCACAAACTCATAGGCGGTCATAAAGGCAGGTAGCTGCGGATAGGTCTGGGTAAAGCCGATGTCCGTATTATCGTAGTCAAGGACTTCCTCGCCCTCTACAAACTGAATATTGCCACTGTCCAAGGTCAGATTGCGAGCAATACAGTTGAACAAGGTCGTCTTACCAGCACTATTTTGCCCCAGCAAACCATAAATCTTCCCTTTTTCAAAGGTAAAAGAAGCCTAATCCAGAATAATCTTGTGGTCGAATTTCTTGGAAACAGAAGATAGTTTCAGTTGCATAGTCAATCTCCTTTTGTCATATTGTTATAGTTCTACAATACAACGATAAGCAAAAAATTCAAGCAGATTTTTGCTTGAATTTAGAAAGTTGATAGGGATTGTTTTTGTTGGCCATTCTTGTCAAAATTGGCATCCTCTAACCAGCTTTCTAGTCGCTGTTTACGGGAGTCCCATTCTTTGTCTAATATAGAAAACCAATCCGTATCACGATTCCTTTCCTTATAGACCGAAGCTTGTCGAAATGTGCCTTCATAGGTAAAGCCCAATCGTAGTGCTGCCCGGCGTGATGGACCATTTAAATGATCACACTTCCATTCATATCTGCGATAGCCTAGGTTCTCAAAAATATAGGACATAAGCAAGTAGTGAGCCTCCGTTGCTTGTCGTGTTTTTTGGAGTTTTGGAGAAAAGAGGACCCATCCCACTTCAATGACACGATTTTTAGAATCTATGCGCATCAGTGCAAAAGTTCCAATAGCCTGATTGGTAGATTGGTCAATGATAGCAAGATAATAAGGATCGACTGAGTCCAACATGTGTTGGAAATATGTTTGAAAACTTGTATAGTCTTTAAAGGAATCAATAGACAAATAGGTCCAATCAGCTTGCTTGGCAGTAGGACCATAGAATTGATAAATTGCATCGGCGTGATCTGGTCTGAGTTTTTCCAATCGAACGGTTTTTCCTTGGAGAACATCAATAGTAGGAAGGCTACCAGCTTGATGATGGGGTATTGGTACGCCGATTTCTTGATTAAATGAATTAATAGGCATATCCTCTCCTTTTAGGTTGAGCTTTAAGGGTGATTTCTAATAATGCAAACTTCCTGCCACCCAGCCAGTTGCTAGACAGTAGGTAATGTTAAAGCCACCTGTGTGGGCATTGATGTCCAAGACCTCGCCTGCAAAGTGGAGGCCAGGGACTTTCTTGCTTTCTAAGGTTTTTGGATTGATTTCCTTGAGGTCAACGCCACCCTTGGTCACAAAAGACTTGGCTAGGGACATCTTGCCTGTAATCTTGATAGGTAAGGCTTTTAGGAGGGTAACCAGGTCAGCCAGGTCTTTTTGGGAAACTTGTTTGACCTTGCTATCATAGTTTTCAGCGAAAAAGTCTGCTAGGCGGTCTGGCATGAGTTCACCAAGTGCATTCTTGACGGATTTTTCCCTATTGATTTCTAAATGTTCAAACAAGTCCTGTTCAGAATGGGTCGGCAGAGCATCGAGAAATGCGGTTTCGCCGCCTTTGACAAAACTGGACAAGCGAAGAGCAGCGGGTCCCGACAGACCAAAGTGGGTGAAGAGCAGGTCGTGGGTGATGACGTGCTTACCGTAGGTCAGGGTGACGTCGTCCAGGGAAATGCCTTGGAGCTTCTTGTGGGGGAAGTCAGTCAGAACAGGACTTTCTGCAGCCTCAATCTCTGTGACTTCTAGCTTGAAGTGGCGGGAAATGTCGTGACCAAAGCCAGTCGAGCCGGTGGAAGGATAAGTCTTACCGCCAGTGGTGACAATCAGCTGAGGAGCGGTAAAGGTTTCCTCGCTAGTCTTGACATGGAAGAGGTCGTCAATCTTGCGGACGGAAACCGCCTCCGTACCTGTGCGGATGTCCACGCCGTTTTCCAGCATCTTCATCTCCAGGCACTTGATAATGGTCTGGGAGCGGTCGGTGGTTGGAAAGACACGGCCGTGGTCCTCCACTTTGAGCTTGACCCCATTTTCCTGAAAGAAATTCATGATATCGTGGTTGTTAAATTGGGAGAAGACGCTGTATAGAAATCGGCCATTTCCAGGAATACCAGCCATTAGGTCTTCCAGTGTGCCGTTGTTTGTCACATTGCAACGTCCGCCACCTGTGCCAGACAGTTTCTTGCCCAAACGCTTGTTTTTTTCGAGGAGTAGGGTCTTCTTGCCGTAGAAGCTGGAAGAAATCGCAGCCATCATGCCTGCTGGCCCTCCTCCGATAATAATGGTATCTACTGTATTCATGCCTTTATTGTACCACAAAACGCGAGCTTTGGTGTCGGTCTTCTCTTTGTAGAAAAGTGCACATCCCTTCTTAGCGGTCCTCCTGTAAGTGTCTAGAGTTTTGAGAAATAAGAAAAATACTAAATAAATTTAATAGAACGAGAAATCGTTCTCTTTTTGTTTACTTTTTACTACCCGAAAGGAAATTATTTTATGACATCAAGCTATAAAAACACACGTGCTAAACAAAGACAGTCAAGAAACATGGTTATTGTTTCTTTGATGAAAGATACTGGTTGGTCACGTTCCAAAGTCGAAGAGTCTCTCAAAGAGCTTGAGCAATTCAATTTAATTAAATTTCCCGAATCAGGTGGGATGATGTTAAAAGTAGCTGAGGCAAAATAATATGGAAAATATTAATTTAATAAGTGCCGATGAATATCAAACTTCAGAAAGATTCTATGCATTGCCTAAAATACTTTTTGAGAGTGATCTTTACAAAGAGATGAGATTAGATGCCAAAGTCTTCTATGCAGTATTAAAAGATAGATTAAGTTTGTCTTTTAAAAATAATTGGTTCCGTGTGTATAGGTTTTTTTCTATTTTTCCGCTTTTTCTCAATTCTTGATTTCCTAAATACGATAAACAATTAAATTGCTCAATAGTGTTTATCATATTTAGAAAATATAATTTTAAAAATAAGGAATTCTAAAATCAATAAAAGTAAATCAATGGTAACCTTATAATTAGTATTGGGTAAAGATAGGAAAACAAAGGCAATAATAGCTGGTTATATTTATTTAAAAAACAAGCTGGTTACATTTATTTAAAAAAGACTTGACAAGAATGGTTTACAATAGTAAACTTATCTCAAACATTTACGTTTACACATGTAGACAATAAGGAGGAAAAGAGAATGAGTACAATAGTAGTTAGCCCTCATATCACAGATACTGAATGGGAAGTTATGCGTGTAGTCTGGGCGAATGGTCGAGTGACTAGTAAAGAAGTCATCTCCATATTGAAAGAAAAAATGGACTGGAAACAAGCCACTATCAAAACGCTCTTAGGTCGACTGGTTGAAAAAGGCGTACTAAATACAGAGAAAGAAGGTAGAAAATTTATTTATACTGCCAATATTGAAGAGAAAGAAGCCGTAGGAAAGTATACAGACGATATTTTCAACCGTATTTGTCGAAAGAATGTCGGGAATGCAGTAGGGAGTATCATTGAAAATCATGTCTTAAGCTTCGATGATATCCAGCGACTAGAAGAATTATTAGAGATGAAAAAAGCTTTCGCAGTAGAAGAAGTGGATTGTCAGTGTACAGAAGGGCAATGCGATTGCCATTTACATCATCATGGAGAATAAGGAGCGAAAAAATTGGAGAATAAATCGTTTGCCACAGAAGGTATGACCTGTGCGTCTTGTGCGCAGACAGTAGAAAAAGCGGCAAAAAAGTACGTGGGCTCACACAGGCTTCCATGAACCTAGCAACAGAAAAGTTGAGTATAGAATACAATGAACCAACTTTTTCGGTAAAAATCTACAAAAAGCGTTGGATGATTCAGGGTATGAACTGATTGCCCAAGAGGGAAAGACGCAAACCTTTGCAATTGAAGGGATGACCTGCGCATCCTGTGCACAGACAATTGAAAAAGCCGTCGGAAAGTTGTCGGGCGTAGATAAAGCTTCAGTCAATTTAGCGACAGAAAAAAATGCAAGTTTCCTATAACCCGTCAGCAATTTCAGTATCTGATGTGACTGGTGCTGTATCCAATAGTGGTTATGCAGCCGTATTAGAGACTACGGATACTCAAGATAATTCACGAGCAGAGAAGCGTGATAAAAAAGAATGAAGCAACTTTCAAATCGTTTTGGGATATCCATTATATTTACAATCCCTGTATTAATTATATCTATGGGTCCAATGGTAGGTATGCCTCTACCAAATATCGTTGACCCAATGATAAATGCATTTAATTATTCTCTTTTACAACTTATTCTGACTTTGCCGATAATGGTAGTAAGCTGGGAATATTTCCAGAAGGGATTTAAAACTTTATTTAAAGGTCACCCAAATATGGATTCCCCTGATTGCGCTTGGTACGGCGTCTGCATTTGTTTACAGCCTTGCTGCGACAATTGAGACAGGCCTGGGTTACGGCAACTTTTCCAATTTACTTTATTATGAAGTAACTGGAGTTATCTTGACGCTCCATACATTAGGGCTATTTTTAGAAGAACGCTCAAAGGGGCAAATGTCCTCAGCTATTGAAAAATTAGTTAACTTGGCTCCTAAAACAGCTCGAGTAATACGTAATGGTGTGGAACAAGAGATTACTGTGGAAGAAGTCGTTTTAGGAGATGTTATTCGAGTTCGTCCGGGAGAAAGTATGCCTGTAGATGGTGTTGTTGTTGAGGGACGCACTTCAGTCGATGAATCAATGCTGACAGGAGAAAGTATCCCCGTGGAAAAGGAAAGTGGAGACGAGGTTATTGGGGCTGGTATCAATAAAAATGGTTCCATTGATTACCGCGCGACTCGAGTGGGAAGTGATACAACTCTATCTAAAATCATAAAATTAGTAGAAGATGCTCAAGGGTCTAAAGCACCCATTGCTCGAATGGCCGATATCATTACCGGATATTTCGTACCGATTGTTATAGCATTAGCCGTTTTAGCAGGGATTGCTTGGTTAATTGTAGGTCAATCTGGAATATTTGTTTTATCCGTTATCATAACAACGCTTGTCATTGCTTGTCCTTGTGCCTTAGATTTGGCGACTCCAACAAGTATTATGGTTGGAACCGGAAAAGGGGCAGAACATGGTGTCTTGATCAAAAGTGGTGAGGCGTTAGAAACCACTCATAATTTAGACACGATTGTATTTGATAAAACAGGGACACTGACAGAAGGTAAACCTATCGTGACGGATATTTTGGTAACTCCTCTTATTACTAAAGAAAATCTTTTATATTATGCAGCTTCCGGTGAAACAGGTTCTGAACACCCATTAGGCGAAGCCATCGTACAGAAATCAAAAGAAGAGAACATGACATTAGCTAAACCAGATCATTTTGAAGCGATTCCTGGACACGGGATTCGAGTTGAAATTGAGGGCAAAGATATGTACAGTGGAAACCGTAAACTGATGCTAGAGCAAAAGATTGATTTATCAAGCATGGAAAAAGAATCCGATCGTTTAGCAGACGAAGGAAAAACACCGATGTATCTCTCTGTTGATGGAGAACTAGCTGGAATTATCGCAGTAGCTGACACACTCAAGAAAAATAGTATGAAGGCTGTTAAAGAAATTAGAAGACGCGGTGTTGAAGTAATCATGATTACTGGAGACAACAAACGAACAGCCAAAGCGATTGCTAAGCAAGTGGGTATAGACAGTGTATTAAGTGAAGTATTACCTGAAGATAAAGCAGAGGAAGTCAAAAAACTACAAGAGGCAGGCAAGGAGGTAGCGATGGTTGGAGACGGCATTAACGATGCACCCGCATTAGCTCAAGCAGATGTTGGAATTGCAGTTGGATCAGGTACAGACGTGGCGATTGAATCGGCTGATATTGTCCTTATGCGTAATGATTTAACCGCTGTATTGACTGCAATTGATTTAAGTCATGCAACGCTACGAAACATTAAACAAAACTTGTTCTGGGCTTTTGCTTACAACCTTGTAGGTATTCCAGTTGCGATGGGTCTTTTGTATATTTTTGGCGGACCATTGATGAGTCCAATGTTGGCGGGGCATTCGCCATGAGTTTCAGCTCCGTATCGGTCTTGCTCAATGCTTTACGGTTAAGACGATTCAAACCAGCAGTTGTTTAGAAAACACGTAGCTTATCTGGGATTTAAACTTCTTCCTATTCTATATAATAGGAGAAGATAAAAAAAGGGGAATAAAATAATGAAAAAAGAAGTCTTATTAGATGGCGTAAAATGTGCAGGTTGTGCGAACACGGTACAAGAAAGATTTTCAGCTATTGAAGGGGTTGAATCTGTAGAGGTTGATTTAGCGACTAAAAAAGCAGTACTTGAAAGTCAAACAGAGATTGATACCGAAACGCTCAATGCTGCTTTAGCAGAAACTAACTATTCAGTATTAAGTGCATAAAGTACGAATACCATTTATTCATAGATAGTAGCTAGAGATAAAGTATAGAACCCTTTTCGTGAGAATTATATGCAGTGTTAGATGAGAAAGTTCTAAAACTTTAAAATCAGTCTCTAATATAATAAGGAGGAATTAAAAATGAGGAATAACAAAAAACATTCGTCACATAGTCATCATAATCACGGCGACATGGATCACTCAAAACACGACCATAATGAAATGGAACATAGTCAGATGGATCACAGTCAGATGGATCACAGTCAGATGGATCACAGCAAGATGAATCATAGTGCGATGGATCACAGTGAAATGGATCATGGCGCAATGGGAGGGCATGCCCACCACCATCACGGTAGCTTTAAGGAGATTTTCTTGAAGTCACTCCCATTAGGAATTGCAATCTTACTCATTACGCCTATGATGGATATTCAGTTGCCTTTCCAAATTATCTTTCCTTATGCAGACGTTGTAGCAGCTGTATTGGCAACAATTCTATACATTTATGGCGGAAAACCATTCTACATGGGTGCGAAAGATGAGTTTAATTCAAAAGCTCCAGGCATGATGTCCTTGATTACTTTGGGAATAACGGTTTCTTATGCCTATAGTGTTTACGCAGTGGCCGCTCGATATGTGACCGGAGAACATGTCATGGACTTCTTCTTTGAGTTTACAACGTTAATTTTAATCATGTTATTAGGACACTGGATTGAAATGAAGGCATTGGGTGAAGCAGGGGACGCGCAAAAAGCATTGGCTGAGTTGGTGCCGAAAGATGCTCATGTTGTTTTAGAAGACGATTCGATTGAGACTCGCCCTGTGTCTGAACTTCAGATTGGAGATGTTATCCGTGTTCAAGCAGGAGAAAATGTTCCAGCTGATGGTATCGTTATCCGCGGAGAATCCCGTGTAAACGAAGCGCTTGTGACTGGGGAATCGAAACCAATTGAAAAAAAACCCGGAGATGAGGTCATCGGTGGATCAACCAATGGTGGCGGAGTCCTCTATGTGGAAATAAAGCAGACGGGCGATAAGTCCTTCATTTCTCAGGTTCAGACATTAATCAGCCAAGCACAAAGCCAACCATCTCGAGCAGAGAATGTGGCTCACAAAGTAGCTAGCTGGTTGTTCTACATTGCCGTTGTAGTAGCTTTAATCGCTCTAGTAGTCTGGATGATCATTGCGGATCTGCCTACAGCCGTTATCTTTACTGTGACTGCGTTAGTTATTGCCTGCCCACATGCTTTGGGTCTTGCTATTCCCTTGGTAGTATCACGTAGTACTAGTTTGGGTGCAAGCCGAGGATTACTGGTTAAAAATAGAGAAGCTTTGGAATTAACTACTAAAGCGGATGTTATGGTATTGGATAAAACAGGTACTTTAACAACTGGTGAATTTAAAGTGTTGGACGTCACTGTTTTGAGTGATAAATATTCTGAAGAAGAAATTACAGGCTTGTTGGCGGGTATAGAGGCGGGCTCCAGTCACCCGATTGCCCAATCGATTGTGAACCACGCTGAAGCGAAAGGCATTAAGTCAGTTTCCTTTGACTCCATTGAAATCGTTTCGGGAGCAGGAATAGAAGGGGAGGCGAACGGCCACCACTATCAATTAATCAGCCAAAAGGCATACGGAAAAGCATTGCGTATGGATATTCCGAAAGGCGCTACTTTAAGTATCCTTGTAGAAAATAATGAAGCAATCGGCGCTGTCGCATTGGGAGATGAACTGAAAGAAACCAGCAGAAATTTGATCGAGGTGCTGAAAAAATACGGAATTGAACCACTCATGGCTACTGGTGATAACGAGGAAGCTGCACAAGGAGTTGCAGAAGTTCTAGGTATTCAATACCAAGCCAATCAATCTCCGGAAGATAAGTACAAGCTGGTCGAGTCCATGAAAAACCAAAACAAGACGGTTATCATGGTGGGAGACGGGGTCAATGACGCACCTTCCCTTGCCTTGGCAGACGTAGGTATTGCAATCGGAGCTGGAACGCAAGTAGCTTTGGATTCTGCGGATATTATTCTTACTCAGTCTGATCCAGGGGATATTGAATCCTTTATCGAGTTAGCAAACAAGACGACACGTAAAATGAAACAAAACTTGGTATGGGGAGCAGGGTATAACTTTATCGCGATCCCAATAGCTGCAGGAATACTAGCACCAATTGGCATAACATTAAGTCCAGCAGTCGGTGCCGTCCTCATGTCCCTCTCCACTGTTATCGTTGCGATCAATGCTATGACATTGAAATTAGAGCCGAAATAAAACGAAGCAGGAACAAAAAACACTGGCTGGTTTGACCCCCTTCCAGAATCGGGTCAGACCAGCCAGTATGCTGTATAAGGAAAATCATAGATCGATAAATTTGGCTCTTTGTCAACTGTAGTGGGTAGATGAAAAGCTAAGACCTAGAGAGGACGAACTTCGTCCTCTCTTTCTTTATCTCTTTTTTGTTTTTAGGAGATAAGCTGAAAAGGGCTCTCCCCAGCCCTTTTCACTGTTCAAT
>NZ_JBMVJC010000021.1:0-38733 GCF_049893385.1 Streptococcus sp. VTCC 12905
TTGGCACACAGCTTGGGTTCAGCTTCTATCATCGCCCATACTATTCATCAGAAGTTCAATCTTAAGGTGCCCAATTACCGCCAGGAAGAGGACTGGCATAAGCTTGGTCTGCCAATCAGTCGGAAGGAAATAGCCAACTGGCACATCAAGTCTAGTCAGTATTATTTCGAACCGATTTATGACCTGTTGCGCGAGAAATTACTGAAACAGCCTATTCTCCATGCGGATGAGACCTCCTACAAGGTCTTAGAAAATGATAGCCAGTTAACCTTCTACTGGACTTTCTTATCTGGGAAACATGAGGAAAATGGAATTACGCTCTATCATCACGACAAACGACGGAGCGGCTTAGTTGTGGAGAAATTTCTTGGGGACTATGCGGGCTAAGTACATTGTGACATGTTACGGCAGTAACTTAGGACTTTAGTCCTTTAGTTCTACCTATGCGATAGCAGTCCAAGGTTTAGGAGCGACGCGACACTAAGCTCGGTTAACTGCGAACCGCTTGAGTGCTTATCGTCAATTAGACAAGGCTCAGCTGGTTGGTTGTTGGGCTCATGTTAGACGAAAGTTCTTTGAGGCGACTCCTAAGAAGACAGACAAGACCTCCTTAGGTAGCCTATTGCGAGTAGGACAGAACTTGGCAAATCAAAAGAAGTTCGTCGTCCCACCCCCGCACAGTTGATTAGGTCAGATTTGGAGTGGAACACGAACAAATCTGCCAATCAACCACTACGCTGAGATGTTGACACTTCCTATGATAAGTGGGGATACCATTTTTGGAGAATGACTGGGCTTACTTGTCTACTGAGGAACGGCTACATAAACGGCAGACAGAGGAGTTAGCCCCTTTGATGGACGAATTCTTTAACTGGTGTGGCAATCAGGCCGTTTTGCCAGGCTCCAAATTGGACACTGCAATAGAGTATAGCCTCAACTACGAAACCACTTTCCGAACCGTTCTCTCGGATGGTAACTTAGTCCTGTCTAACAATATGGCTGAGAGAGCAATGAAGACCTTGGTTATGGGGTGTAGTGAAACAGTCCAGTGGACTGTTTCAGCCTGAGCCTAGAAATAAAAAAGCGAAGGTGGCTGTTTTCTCAGAGCTTTGAGGGAGCCAAGTCGACAGCTGTCATTCTGAGTCTTTTGGAAACTGCTAAACGATACGGTCTTGATGCAGAATAATATATGATCTATCTTCTAGAACACTTACCTAACGAGGAGACGCTCGCAAAAAAAGAGGTGCTAGAGGCCTATTTGCCATAGGACAAAAACATTAAGAGAGCTTGTAAATAGGCGCTTACTTTTTTAATAAAAACCATATGCAATCTCTCATCCCTTCCAGCAATTATTCAAAAAAAACAACCAGCTCCCATCTGAGGGAGTGACTGGTTGTGAGTTCTGACTTTTGGTGTTTCTTATCGCCATTTTAATCTATGGTTTTCATCCATTATCTTTCAGTTTATCCCATAGTTGAAGGCAATTGGTTTTTAGGGACTTTTGGACATCAATAATCCGTTGGTTGGATGAACCACGAAACTGCAGCATAAGATTGCGTTTGGTTCGATCATACCGGCCATCTACTAGGATATCCAAATACGAGAGCAACTCCAGCTTGTCTGGAGTTTCCAGCATCAATTCTTCCCATGTGTAGCCTGTCCAAGACCAAATATCCTTTTCGGGTAATTCTTTCCGAATACGCTTGACCAAGGGTAAGACCGTCCCGGTATTGAGAAAAGGTTCTCCTCCAAGAAGGGTCAATCCCTGTACGTAGGGCTGAGATAAGTCATCTATAATGCGGTCTTCGAGTTCTTGGGTGTAGGGAATGCCAGCCTTAAAAGACCAGGTTGCAACATTGTAGCAGCCTTCGCAATGGAACATGCATCCGCTGACGTATAGGGAACAGCGAACGCCTTCACCATCCACAAAGTTAAAAGCCTTATAGTCGATAATGCGTCCTTGACTGAGTTCCTCACTTTTCCATTCTTGTGGTTTGGGATTGTTCATATCTGATACCTTGAGCAAGTGTAAAGGAAATCCATCCTCTGTAGGATAAACGAATGTCTGATGGTATTCCTCATACGGTTGCTTCGGTCAGCTCGAGTCATGGTGCCCGAACCGACTTTTATTCCTTTCCAATTTTGCTTTCGTGGCTTTTCTTTCTTACTTCCCATCAATCCAATAGCGTTCTGTCTCTTCGCGGATATCCTCTAAGACGCCTCCGCAGGCTAGAATCGTTCTGCGACTGGCTTCGTTTTCTTGTGAGCAGGTCACTAGAATTCGGGAAATGTTTTTGGAAATAGCTTCCTGAAGGCCTTGATGTAGTTGCTTCTTGGCAAATCCTTTCCCCCGTTGGCTAGGGCGGATAGAATAACCAATATGGCCTCCCTTGTTGAGCAGGAAGTCATTGAGTCGCAGGCGTAGATTGAGAAAACCGACAGCTTGGCCCCTTTCATCAAATGAAACATACTGGATATAAGGGACAAAGCCCTCTGGCAAGGCCAGGCCAGCCTCAGCTAGTTGTAATTTCTCTAACCAATTTTCATACTCTTCACCCATCTGGTAGAAGCCACCATCCATGGCACTTTCTGCCTGCTTAAACTCAGCAATCATTTCTAAAATCGTGGTTTTATCCGACAGTGTCGGACGTCTCAAGGTTAATTTCGGTTGGGATATTGACATGTAATTCTCCTATCTGGTGCTCAGCGTGTGCGATTTGATGGCAAATCCAGTGGCTCAACAAACTGGATGTAGGATTGACTGGATTTTGCTTGGTAACTAAGGCATCTAAAAATGCATCCACCATGCTTTCAAACCCTCGTTTATACAAGGTGCTATCCCAAGATCCAAAACTTTCTAGTATTTTCTGACTGGCCGTATATATGCGCAATTCTTCTAAGTTTTTTACCTGATAAGTGGCCTGAGGCGTCTGTACCTCCATGATCTCTCTACGGCTACCTGCTTGAAGATTCATTGAGGCAAGGACTGAAGTTTGCTTACTTTGTAAGGTAACCAAAACCTGACTAAGCTGCCCATTTTCAAGATGATAACTATACGTAGCCGAAAGTGGCTGGTCATCCAGCAAATAAAGGGCTGTATCCAAGGGATGAATAAAAAGGTCAAATAGTTTGAACGTTCGACTTCCCACGTCATTGACTTCATTCTTCTCTACAACAATTCTTCGCTTATCGGGCTTGCTTTTTAGATTTTGAATAGTGGGTGCGAAGCGACGGTTAAAACCTGCCATCAGCAAAACACCCTTGGATTGGGCTAATTGATAAAGGGTTGCGGTGTGGTAAACATCCTCTGTCAATGGTTTGTCCATATAGACTGGGATTCCTTTTTCCAAGAACAGCTCTGCTATTTCCATATGGGCCTTTGTGGCAACATGGATCATGACCCCATCTAGGTCAGTCTTGATCAAGTCTTGGATAGATGCATGAGTTTGGCTGTGAGGCAAACTAGTCGCTATCTTTGTGAGAACTGATTGGTTGCGGGTAAATAGATGCCACTCAATTCCCGATAGCGTTCGCAAATATGGCAGATAGGCTTTTTGAAAAATACCACCCAGGCCAGCAATTCCAATCTTTTTCATGAAAATTTCCTCTTAATTTCCAAATTTTTCTTCTAAGAAATTGCTTAGAATATCCACATCTAGTCCTAAGTCACGAATGATGGTAGCTTTGTGAAATTCATCGTAGTTGTCCTTACCCGACCAAACAAAAGAGTTGGTCACTATCAGATAGTTCTTGGCTGGCTCAACTGCTCTGCCATTGATACTGAAGCGATTTCCTCGACGTTGAATTCCATGTACTTGCGGATGAAGGCCTGTCGTGAGACTAGAAATCAAGTCCTCCCCCCGTATGCTGACTAGCAGCACGCGCTTCGAAAAGGGCAAGACCTTGACGACATCACTATAGTAAACAGGGCCTGCACTTAGGGATGTTCGGATACCAAAACCATTGATAACTGCACCGTCTGGCTGATAGCCGAAAGAAACCGCCTGTTCAAATAGGGCTTGCGTAATGAGGGCGGCTAAAGTTGATCGACCGTTACGGATACTGTCCCTTTCTCCATCTAAGGGAGCTGGGAGCTGAGCAATGGGGTGTGCAAAGCGTGCATTGCGTTCTGCTTGCATCTGATCAATCATTCTTCGAATCTCTTCGTCTTCGGTTTTTCGTTTATCAATCTCCACCAAATCATAGGACAAGACCTTGTGACTACCATCCGCATAGCATCTAAGCAGTAGATTGCCAAGAAAACGCCCATACTGACCAGCTTGAAAAATACTGACATTTCCAACCTGACTCGGTGCTGATAAAATCGTATGGGTATGACCCCCGAAAATAAGATTCAACTGAGGAAATTCCCGCGCCAGTCGGAGGTCTTCTTCATAACCCAAGTGGCTAAGCAAAACAATGTGTGCATCTTCCTCTATCTCCGTTAATACTCGTTTCAAGGCCTGTTTGTGGTCTTCAAAGACCACTTTTTCCGATGGAGAGGCGACTTCTTCTGTCTCTAGGGTCGTTAAACCAAGAACGTAGAGAGGCTGACCAGCTATATCGAAGACCAACTTATCTTCAATTGGAACCAATTCCTCAGCCTCATGGGGATTCCGATAGGTAATATTGGTTGAAACAATGGGGAATTTAGCATAGTCATTCAAACGACTAAGCAACTCATCTCCGTGGTCAAATTCATGGTTGCCCAAGGTCATAGCCTGACAACCAATTCTATTCATTAATTCGATTTCCTTCACACCTCGGTACATATTGAAGAAAATATTTCCAGAGAAGAGGTCGCCGCTGTCAAAAACAAAGGTTGGAATCCCTCTTTTCTCATTGCTCGCTCGAATGTCCGTAATTAGTTGCGCCTTCTTTGGAAAATTCTCCATATAGGAATGCATGTCATTGGTATGAAGTATGCTGATGTCTTTAAAATCCATGACTATTTTTTCTTATTTCTAGCTTGCTTTAACAATTCTTGTACGCGAGACTTCTTGTCCTGCTTCACGTTAGAATTTTTCTCATGATAGCGCTCAATAAGTGCCTTGCCCTTATCGTCCAGTTGATATTTTCCCATTCTTTTCACCTCATTTTCATTTTCGAACCTGTGTTCATTTATAACAAACTTCCACAGCTACCTGGAACTGTGGAAGTCCTATCTTGTTTATTTATGATTTACAAACTTGACCCGTTCATGTGTTTCACACGCGCTGAAATTTCCTTGTGACGGCCTTTTACCATCGGACGTGCCTGCGGATTGCCTAGATATCCACAAGTTCGTTTAACAACATCCACCGACTTAGGATCGCTATTCCCGCAATTTGGACACTTGAAACCACGCTCTGTTGGCTCAAAATCACCTTCAAAATCGCAGGCGTAACAATGGTCAATCGGAGTATTGGTTCCCAAGTAACCAACACGGTCATAGGCATAGTCCCAAACAGCTTCCAAAGCCTTTGGATTTTGTTGCAGTACAGGGTATTCACAGTAATGGATAAATCCACCACTAGCACCTACAGCAGGATAAATTTTCTCAAAATCCAGTTTTTCAAACGGTGTTGGATTTTTGCGTACATCATAGTGGAAACTATTAGTGTAATACTCTTTATCCGTAATGTCCTTAACGATGCCAAATTTCTCTGTATCCATACGGCAGAAGCGGTCTGTCAGGCTTTCAGATGGTGTCGAATAAACTGAGAAATGATAACCATATTCATCCGCCCAATCTTCAACCAAGGCTTTCATTTTCTTGATAATATCCACCGTGAAATCTTTTGCCTCTGGGTTGGTCTCCCATTCGCCACCGTAAAATACTGTTGCGACTTCATACAAACCAATGTACCCCAAAGATACGGTTGCTCGACGATTTTTAAAGACTTCATCTACTGCATCTGTCTTAGCCAAGCGTTTGCCGAATGCCCCATATTGATAGAGAATTGGAGCATTGGCCGGGGTTGCCTCTTTCACTCGTTCCACACGATAGACCAGAGCATCCTTGGCAATTGCCATGCGTTCTGCAAAGATTTCCCAGAACTTATCCTTATCTCCTGCAGACTCCATGGCAATTCGTGGCAAGTTGACGGTTACGACACCGAGGTTCATACGACCAGATGTCACATCCTGCCCATTTTCATCCTTCCAACCTTGAAGGAAAGAGCGGCAGCCCATTGGCACCTTGAAGGAACCTGTCAACTCAACAATCTTGTCATAAGAAAGCATATCTGGATACATACGCTTGGTCGCACATTCAATCGCCAATTGCTTGATGTCATAGTTTGGAGAATCTGGCTCCAAGTTCAATCCACGCTTAACGGTGAAAATCAACTTAGGAAAGATAGCTGTCCGCCCTTCGCGCCCCAGACCCTTGATACGAATGTTCAAAATCGCTTTTTGAATTTCTCTCTCAAACCATGATGTCCCTAACCCAAAACCGAGTGAGGTGAAGGGTGTTTGTCCATTGGAAGTAAAAAGGGTGTTGATTTCATACTCCAAGGACTGCATAGCGTCATAGATGTCTTTTTTCGTTTTAGCACGCGCATATTCTTCTTGCTTGTCTGGCAACACCCAATCCTTGGCGTCTTTCAAATGCTTTTGATAGTTTAGCTCTGCGTATGGTGCCAAAACTTCATCGATACGGTCAGCTGAGCAACCACCATATTGACTAGAAGCCACATTGGCAATGATTTGTGAAATCTGAGCCGTAGCTGTTTGGATAGACTTCGGACTTTCTACATCCGCATTTCCTATCTTGAAGCCTTGTGCCAACATACCTTTGAAATCAATCAAACAACAGTTAGTCATAGGTGTATAAGGGCTGTAATCTAAGTCGTGGTAGTGGATGTCGCCTTTTTGATGGGCGTTGGCCACGTGAGCTGGCAATAATTTGAGACCGATTGATTTGCCAACAATCCCTGCTGTCAGGTCACGTTGGGTATTGAACACATCCGCGTCTTTATTAGCGTTTTCATTAACAACGGTTTGATCCTTGCTCAATAATTTATGGATCTCAAAATTGATATCGGTAGCCTGATGACGGCGAAAATCACGACGTGTTCGGTATTGAATATAAAGCTCCGCCAAATCATACAAATGAGCTTTTAACAATTCTTGCTCAACAACCGTTTGAATTTCGTAAATTTGAACATCTTTCTCATATCGGCGACCAATTTCAGCCAAAACAGCTTCTAATACCATTTTCAAACCTGCTTCTGAAACAGGATGTTCTAATTCTTGGTTTGCCCGCAGAAGAGCCGAAAAAATCTTATCCTGTTCAAAGGATACTTTCCGTCCATCACGCTTTAATACCAACAATTCTATGCTTGGCAAGACATTTTCTTGTACTCTCATCTGACAAACCTCCAAATATTTGACTCCTTATAGTGTAGCACTTCACAAAACAAAATTCAATATCTAGTATATAAAAAGTTGATTTTCTTTTTTTTACACAAGATATAGTTCGTTTTCTGAAAGCAACTGAAAACAAGAGCCTACTCAGACTCTTGTTTTTTATTCCATAGAAAATAGAGATTGATGGCGCAGGCGATTAAAATCACAGCTGGCCAAATCAACTGAAACACCGAAAGTCTACTGACATTAACAGCAATATAGAGGACATTCCAGACTACCCCAAGACTGTAAAGAATTGTCAAAAAAATTTTCATAACACACCCCAATTAAAAGATAGTGTTTATTATACTATAAATCACTGTTAATGTCCTTGATATACCGGTCCATTTTTCGATAATTTAGGAAAAATAGCAAAGCGTAGACCAAGACAAAGATCGGCCAGAAGAAGAGCAAAGAGCCAAGATTGAGTGGAAGCCAGCCAGCTAAAACGCCCAGTGGTGTGAGGCCTACACACATTCTTATTTAAAGGCTGTAATTTTCTCAGCCTCGATGCGAACAGAGTCGAAGCCCGGTTCTTTGGCCTTGCCAATGGAGACCATCAGTGCGGGAATATAACGGTCTGGATTCAAATCAAAGGTCGCCGCCATCTCCTCAGGGTCAAAACCTGACATTGGATTCGTTTCATAGCCGTGAGAACGAGCCACCAACATCAATTGCATAGCGGCCAGACTAGCATCCATTTTAACGACTTCTCTCATCGTAGCTGGTGATAAAGCATTATACATGCTCTTGATGATAGGCACCTGATAATCTCGTACATCTTGAGGCATCTTACCTTCGGCAACAGCACGATCATAGATTGCCTCTGTATACTCCTGTGGGTAAATATCTGCAAAGATTAAAATAATAGCTGAAGCCGTATCTACTTGTTTGGTGTTAAAGCGTACCAAGGGGCGCAATTTAGCCTTAGCAACCTCGCTTTCCACTACCACAAAACGCCATGGTTGTAAATTCACAGCAGAGGGCGCTGAAATGGCCTTGTTTAGCATTTCGAGCATTTCCTCATGGTCAATTGTGACTGTTTCGTCATATACTTTGACCGACTTACGGCCAAACATAATCTCATTAAAATCATTCGTTTTCAAACTATTTTCCCTCCATTTTTCCTGATGTTTCTAAAGCAATAGTAGCATTCCAATTGTCATGACCAGAGACGATAAACCTACTATCGCATTGATACATTATTCTTTTCCTTTATTTGCTAACATAGCTACAACCGTTTGACCAAGTAAACCGGCAGATTGAGGATTTTGGCCTGTCACGATGCGATTGTCCTGACGAACAACTGGTGTAAAAGCTGTTCCAATTTCAACCTTAGCTCCTTTTTCAAGAAGGGCAGTCTCCGTTAAAAATGGTACCAAGTCGGTAGTGCCATTCAGTTCTTCTTCTTGATTGGTAAAACCAGTTACAACTTTCCCTTCAATCAAAGCATGACCGGTCTCATCTTTAATAGGTAAAAGTCCTGCAACGCCATGACAAACTGCTGTCACAAGACCCCCGTTTTGGTAAATCTGGCTCGCCAGCTCTGCTATTTCCACTGACTCTGGAAAATCCCACATCACGCCATGACCACCTGTATAATAAATCAAGTCATAGTCGGTCGCTGTAACCTGGTCTGGTCGAAGCGTTTGACCTAGAGCACGATTACGAAAGTCTGCGTCATTATAGTAAGTACGGTCCACAGCATCTATCATGGTTAGGCTATGTGGGTCAAGTGGAACATAGCCACCCTTTGGACTAACAAAATCCGCCTCATAACCAGCTTTGACCAACTTATCATAAAAATGAGTCAGCTCGCTAAGCCACAGGCCTGTCAGGCGTTCATTCTCTCCATACTGTTCAATATTTGTTAAGATAATCAATGCTTTCTTCATTTGTTTCTCCTAGATAATTCAATCGCACACGATTGTTTTTGGACATGTGTATAGTCTATGCTTATTCATTTGATTTGTCAAGACAAAAGAATTTTGATAAGATACTTTTATCGCAAACGATTAGAAAGGAAGGGAAGAAAAATGTCCGATTATCATGATTCAAAACAACTCTGCCATTCCTTCTACCATGTTAACAAGCTCTTTAATCAATTTTACATGAAAAATCTCAAGGAATTTGATTTGACCTATACTCAGTACCTCGTACTCGTTGTCCTTTGGGAAACATCTCCTCTATCACTCAAGGTGCTGGGTGAAAAATTGGATCTTGCCAGTAATACTTTAACGCCTCTTCTCAAACGATTAGAAGAAAAGGGCTATATTCGACGCATGATTCCCAAGGAAGATAAACGCCAACTTCTGATTTATCTTACCGAAGGCGGTCAAAAACTACAAGAAACCCTTGAAGACAAGCTACTTTCCTGTTTTCGTCAACTAGATGGCTTGACCATAGAAAAAAAACAAGCCTATATCCAGTCTAATCAAGAACTCATCGACAGTTTACAGAACTATTTGAACTAATCATCCATCCACTCCTGCTTTTCTACACAAAAGCAGGAGTTTTTTCCACCCAAAAAAGCCAGAACAGCTGGCCTGACTTTCTTTGTCTTATAGTTTCTTCTTGAATTCTGCCACCCTCATCATGACTTCCATTGGAGTCATATTGTAGATGTCTAGTTTTGCCAGTTCATCGAGGACTGGATGAGAAAGCGTGTCTGCGAAGAGGTCGATTTGACCAGACGGTTCTTCCCCTACTGACGCAGCTGGGTTAGCTGGTGCAGTAGGGGCTTGGTTTTCAAGCGTCTGCAAAATCCTGTCTGCCCGCTCCAATAACTCCTCTGGCATTCCCGCAATCTTAGCGACGTGAATCCCGTAGGACTTGTCAGCTGGGCCTTGTGCAATCTTGTGGAGGAAGGTGACTTGGCCGTCCTTCTCCAAGGTCGATACATGGACATTCTCTAGGTGTTCCAAGGTCTGGCTAAGGTCCGTCAACTCATGGTAGTGGGTAGCAAAGAGAGTCTTGGCTCCAATCTTGTCGTGGATGTACTCGATGATAGACTGGGCCAGGGCCATACCGTCATAGGTGGCCGTTCCCCGCCCCAACTCATCAAAGAGGATGAGCGAACGATCTGTCGCCAAACGCACGGCCTTGTTGGCCTCCATCATTTCCACCATGAAGGTCGACTGCCCGCTGACCAAGTCGTCTGCCGCCCCAATACGGGTAAAAATAGCATCGAAAATCGGCAATTCAGCCTGATCCGCAGGCACATAGGAACCCATCTGCGCCATGATGACAATAACTGCCAACTGTCGCATATAAGTAGACTTACCACTCATGTTTGGACCAGTAATCAGTTGCATATGTGTATCAACATTCAAGTGAATAGAGTTGGGAATGTAGGTCTGCTTGCCCATGACCTTCTCCACCACCGCATGCCGACCATTTTCAATGGTCAGTTCTCTTTGATCTGTAAAGCGTGGACAAACCAAATGTTGCTGCTCCGCCACAACTGCAAAAGCCTGCAAAACATCGATGGTTGCAATGGTCCGAGCCAACTTCTGCAAGCGACCGATATACTTCTCAACCTCTTGGCGAATCCGCAGAAAAATCTCGTACTCTAAATTAGCAGACTTATCACGCGCCTCCAACATCTGCCCTTCAATCTTAGCCAACTCTTTCGTTCCATAGCGCTCCGAGTTTTTCAAGGTCGCCTTACGGAAAAAATGGTCCGGCACATTGCCCAGATTGGAATTGGTCACATGGAAATAGTAGCCGTCTTTTTTGTTGTAATCAATCTTGAGATTGTTGATACCAGACGCTTCACGCTCCTTGGCCTCAAGCTCCGCAATCCAACCCGCTCCCTCACGCATGACCAGGCGGTACTGATCCAGCGTTTCGTCAAATCCCGTACGGATGATGTTTCCATCTGTGATGGTTCCTTGAGTTTCTGGGTCAATAGCAGAGCTGATGAGAGCATGCAGTTCTGGAATTGGGTCCAATCCAGCTACCAGATTGCCTAGAGCAGACTCATTGATTTGTTGTAAGATATTCTTGATTGCTGGGATATTTCCCAAAGTCTGGGACAGCTGCAAGAGATCCTTGGGCATGGTTTTTCCAAAAGACACCCGGCTGGCCAAACGTTCGATGTCATAGACACCTTTTAAAGCCTCGACCAAATCACTCCGTTCAAAGAAGTAATCCAGAAAAACCTGAACGACAGCCTGACGATTCTCAATCCGCTTAAGGTCAATCAAGGGACGATCAATCCATGTCCGCAATAGTCGCATACCCATGGCTGTTTTAGTTTCGTCTAGCAACCAGTACAAACTACCATGCTTCTTGCCTGTCCGACCGTTTTCAAGCAGGTCCAGACTAGACTTGGTTGCATAGTCCATTTGCAGATAGTCCTTGATTTCATAATGGACCACCTTTTGCAAGTGGCTCAGATCTCGCATCTGAGTCCGATGTAGGTAGCTGAGGAGTTTTCCCGCCGCAGCCTTTTCCAAGTCTGTCAAGGAGTTATCAATCAATTGGACATCCTCTGTCACCCCATCCTCAAAAGATAAGAGTAAATTCATCTGATTAGAGAAAACTTGCTCTTCTTCCTCTGACAGAGCATAACCGATGACCAATTCACGTGCCCGTAAATTGCGGATTTCACCGCAAAGACTTGTAAAATCATCCAAACTTGTCACAAAAAACTGACCTGTCGACACATCCATATAAGAAAGTGCAAACTGCACTCCCTGACGGTCAATCGCAACCAAATAGTTACTGTCAGCTCCCATTTTCGAGGAATCCGTCACCGTTCCAGGTGTGATGACCTGCACTACTTCCCGCTTGACAACCCCAACTGCTTGCTTGGGATCCTCCATCTGCTCAGCAATAGCAACCTTATGCCCTAATTCAACAAGTGTGTCGATATACTGTTGTGCCGCGTGATACGGTACCCCCGCCATAGGAATCGGATTCTCCGCATTCTTATTACGACTGGTCAAGGACAATTCCAAAATCTGTGCCGCTTCTACCGCATCTTCATAAAATAGCTCATAAAAGTCTCCCATACGGAAAAGCAAAAAAGCATCTGGATATTGTGCTTTTATATCCAGATACTGTTGCATTCCTGGAGAAATTTTTTCTGTTGCCATTAACATTCTCTCATTCTAACTATTTATAAGAAACTTTTTATTTCTTCCTCAACGTGCTGAGCAGAAATATCATCTTTACAGATGACCAACAAGGTATCCGCTCCAGCCACGGTACCCAAAATGGTCTCTGGTTTCTCCTCATCTATAATATTAGCCATCAAAGCTGCTTCACCGAGCTCAGAATGTAAAACTAAAATAAAACTTGCTCGGTCCACACTACGCGTATACTGGGCTAATAATTGGCAAAAATGACCTTGACTGTCATCCTCTCCTAGTGCATAAAAGGACTCTCCAGATTCATGAACTTTGATAACCCCCAATTCCCTCAAATCACGTGACAGGGTTGTCTGGGTTACGGTTATTCCTTGGTCTTCTAGCCATAATTGAATATCAATTTGTCGACCAACTTTCCCCTGTCGAATCATTGACTTAATCAATTCGTGCCTTTCTACTTTATTCATACTTGTACCTCATAATGTATATTTATAGAAATATTATAACATTTTTCCAAACTATTGACCTAGAATTATGATAAAATAGAATCAATAACTCTTGGAGGAATTTTTATGAATCATAAACAAACGGTAGCAGATACACTGTCTGCTGTCCTTCCTCAATTGGACATTGAGACGATTTATTCATTACTAGAAAAACCAAAATCATCAGAAATGGGAGACATCGCTTTTCCTGCCTTCTCACTTGCAAAAGTGGAGCGAAAAGCGCCACAGGCTATTGCAACGGATATCGTGGAAAAGCTTGATACAACTCGCTTTGAGAAAGTTGTTGCAACTGGTCCTTATGTCAACTTCTTCTTGGATAAGGATGCTATCTCCCACCAAGTCTTGACAGATGTGATTGCCGAGAAAGACCAGTATGGTCAGCTCAATATCGGTCAAGGTCGCAATGTTACCATCGATATGTCAAGTCCAAACATTGCTAAACCATTCTCAGTTGGTCACTTACGTTCAACGGTTATCGGTGATGCTCTTGCCAATATTCATGGAAAACTAGGCTTCAACCCAATCCGTATCAACCACTTGGGTGACTGGGGAAAACAATTTGGTATGCTGATAGTTGCCTACAAACTGTGGGGGGACAAGACTGCTGTAGAAGCAGATCCAATTTCAGAACTCCTCAAACTCTATGTGCGCATCAATGCAGAAGCTGAAGAAAAACCTGAGTTAGATGAAGAAGCACGCCAGTGGTTCAAAAAATTGGAAGATGGCGACCAAGAAGCCTTGGAATTGTGGCAATGGTTCCGTGATGAAAGTTTGGTCGAATTTAACCGTATCTATGAAAAACTAGACGTCCACTTCGACAGCTTCAATGGTGAAGCTTTCTATAACGATAAGATGGACGAGGGTATCCAAATCTTAGAAGAAAAAGGTCTTCTTCAAGAATCTAAAGGTGCTCTAATTGTTGACCTTGAAAGTTACAACCTTCCACCTGCTCTTATCAGAAAAACAGACGGTGCAACCCTCTACATTACGCGCGATATAGCAACTGCAATGTACCGCAAGCGCACCTATGACTTTGTGAAAAGCATCTATGTCGTTGGTCAAGAGCAAATCAACCATTTCAAACAGTTGAAAGCTGTTCTAAAGGAAATGGGATTTGACTGGAGCGACGATATGACCCATGTCACCTTCGGTCTTGTTACCAAGGACAAGAAAAAGCTCTCTACTCGTAAAGGAAACATCATCCTGCTCGAACCAACACTTGACGAAGCGATTTTACGCGCCCTTTCACAAATTGAAGCCAAAAATCCTAATCTCGAGAACAAGGAAGAGGTGGCTCATGCAGTCGGTGTCGGTGCTGTTAAGTTCTTCGATCTAAAAACCGACCGTGACAACGGCTACGACTTCGATTTAGAGGCTATGGTTTCCTTTGAAGGTGAGACAGGTCCTTATGTACAATACGCTTACGCCCGTATCCAGTCTATCTTGCGCAAAGCAAACTTTGTTCCAAGCACAGAAAACAACTACAAACTAGCTGACGCAGAAAGCTGGGAAATTATCAAACTTATCCAAAACTTCTCAACTGTTGTAGAACGTGCTGGTGATAAATTTGACCCATCTCTCATTGCTAAATATGCTATTAATCTAGCCCAAGCCTTCAATAAGTATTACGCACATACTCGTATCTTGGATGAAAGCCCAGAGCGTGATAGCCGTCTAGCACTGGCCTATGCAACAGGTGTAGTTCTTAAAGAAGCGCTTCGCCTCCTCGGTGTAAAAGCTCCAGAAAAAATGTAATCAAAGCCTTCGGCCACCAGCCGAGGCTTTTTTCTACCCCTCCGATACCAGCTTCTGGCCGAATTCTTGGTTGGAGTTTAACTTGATTTCTATAAGTAAATGCTTTCGGCGTTACGAATAAATAGATATAGTCGTTTAGTTTGCTTTTGGTACAAGGAAACGAACTGCAGACTGTACTGAAGTACGGCAAAGCGAGTTCAAACAATCCAGTGGAGTGTTTGAAGTTGGAAATAAGGAAACGGAGTTTCCTCTTGCGTCGAAGTAATCAAAGATAAACTAAATGACTACAAGAGGGATCATTAGTACCTCAACATCTATTAGAAGGAGGATTCATGAACAATCTTTTTAAAAAGAAAGGAACCATTTATCAACTTGCGATAACGGCTTGTATCATCTATTTCCTTATACATTCGTCGTTTTTTGCTTCCGCCACTACTCTTGGGGATAATTATCCCTATACTGCCATCAATGCCGTAGACCCTTGGAGACTCTATACCAGACAGTGCACTTCTTTCTCTGCCTTTCGACTCAGTACGGTCAACGGATTTACACTACCACCTGCCTATGGTGACGCCAATGTCTGGGGTCATCGCGCTAGACAAGAGGGATATCAGGTGGATATGATACCTGCTGTAGGAGCTATCGCTTGGTGGGAATCGCCCATGCATGTTGCTTGGGTGTCGGCAGTATATGGAGACACTGTAGAAATTGAAGAGTATAACTACGGTTATCAGTACAAATACAATCGGAGAACCATTAATAGACACTCCGTCAGTGGCTACATCCACTTTAAGGATTTATCTTCTTCTGCCTTGCCAAAACTTCCATCCACTGGAGTCTATACATTTTCCAGTCGTCTTCCTATAAAATCTCAAGCTACCCAGGCTAGTACGACCGTTGGATACTATGAGAACGGTGAGAAGGTATATTATGATAAGGTTATAGAAGATGAAGGGCAATTTTGGATTAGTTATATCAGCTATTCAGGGGTTCAGCGCTATATCCCAGTTTATTCCTTGAGCCAATCCCACCAAACAAGTTCCTTGCCCCAACTCCCATCATCGGGAACCTATAGAGTAAAAATACGCTCCAGCATTCGAAATGCTCCGAAATTGTCCAGTCCTGAAATCACCTACTACGATGTCGGCGCCACGGTGCACTACGACAAGCTTATAACTGCTGATGGTCGGCTGTGGATTAGCTATATTAGTTATTCAGGCATACGACGCTACATAGCTATTTCTTAACTCAAAAGCGCAATCTTTCGACTGCGCTTTTTTGAATTATATATCTGTTGAATTAACGGCTGTGCTTGGTTTTTCTTTTGGTTTACGCAAATGGAAGAAAATTGTTATCCCAAAATAGATAGCAAACAGCACTACTTGAAAAATATATCCAAGCATAGCTTGAGATTCTACCCCTTGACGCATGACTGCATCGGTATAAACCTGTGCCACCCCTTTCGAACCAATAAATGCATAGGTTGAAAACACCAGAGTTCCAAAAAGATAGCCCAAGTAAGTATAAGAAGCTTGTTCATTTCGTTTCAGAAACAGTAACACAATCGTTGCAATCACAGCGAACAGAAGAACAACTACTAACCCCTTATTGATGATATTGGTTTGGAAAAGAAATGACTCTTTCAAGTAATCAAAAATTGTCTCATCTAGTCCTGTGACGTTCAAATTTTGAAACATTTGTCGTGCCGATTCTTCATCATATTTTGCAAAAAAAGCTGAGTATCCTCTTAACAAACTTTGGATAACTGATAGAGTAACAAGAATATATAAATGAATTGGTTTTTTCATATGAACCTCCTTATATTATTTTACCATTATATCTTTGTTTTGTCAATCATATATTTCATTTCACTACAAATATAATTTTGTTATACTAAATTCAAAGGAGGAAAAATCATGAAGAAATTACCCACCTATATCGGAGTGATTATTTTTGTAGTTACGCTACTGATTAACTGGTTATTGCCAAGTCTTGCTAAAGTGCTGAATACATTTTTCATTTGGACTATCGTAGCCTGCCTACTCTAAACCACCTACTACTGGATTCGTTACTGGCTCTATGTCCGTAAACAGAGATAACAGAGACTCCTCTAAGTCAGTTACTTAGAGGAGTTCATTTTATTCTGATTTTTCATTAACCAAATGCACATTAACACGACGATAGGTTTCTGTAAGGTCTAGCAATTCCGCTTCAATCTCTGGTGTCAGTTGATCCGCCGTCATTCTCCATGTCCAATTGCCACCAAGTGTATTTGGCAAGTTCATGCGTGCAGAACCGTCTAAGCCAAGTAGGTCTTGCATGGTTACAACAGCCATGAAGGCTGGGGATCCAAAGAGAAGGCGGAAGAGGGCGTGATGGACCGTTTCACCATCACGTCGATTGCTATACTTATCTAAGAATGCACGTGAAGCAGGAGTCGTTTCATTTTCATACCAGCCAAGAATCGTATCATTATCATGCGTACCTATATATGCCACCACATTATTCGAATGATTATGTGGCATTTCAGTGCTGTCGCCCTCAGGGTCAAAGGCAAACTGCAAAACTTTCATACCAGGAAAACCTGTCGTATCACGCAATTGGATGACCTTGTCCGTCACAGAGCCCAAATCCTCAGCAATAATATTTAAATCACCAAGTTCACGTTTGATCGTATCAAATAATTCAAAACCTGGTGCTTCGACACGGTACCCGTTTACAGCAGTTTTTTCACCTGCTGGAATTTCCCAGAAAGAGGCAAAGCCGATAAAGTGGTCGATACGTACCATATCGTATAACTTGAAGGATTCTCGTAAACGTGCAACCCACCAAGTGAAGCCATCTTGTTTCATCGCTTCCCAGTCATAAATTGGATTACCCCATAACTGACCGATTTCCGAAAAGGCATCCGGTGGACATCCAGCAACAACACTAGGCTTGCCCTCGTCATCTATCTTAAAGAAATGAGGGTTGGCCCACATATCAGCAGAATCAGCCGCGATATAAATAGGCATATCCCCAACAATCTCAATACCTTTGGCATTGGCGTAAGCCTTTAAAGCCTTCCATTGTGAAAAGAATAAATATTGTGTTATGCGGTGATAATCAATTCGATCTGCCAACAAGTGACGGTAGTGTTCCAAAGTGTCGTGATGACGCAAACGAGCTCCTTGGTCTTCCCAATCAGTCCAGGGTTTGAGATCGAAGTGCTCTTTAATGGCCATATATTCAGCAAATGTATGGATCCAAAAATCATTCTCCGTCAAGAAAATTCCGTACTCAGCTGGCAATCCTTGCGCTTTGATATTCGCAACTACTTTTTCTAATAATGGCCGACGAGCTTGAAAAATTGCTGCGTAATCTACTTCTACAGGATTCTGACCAAAATCAATATCTTGTAAATTTTCTGATTGTAGCCAACCTTTTTCGACTAATATATCGAAATCAATAAAATGCGTATTACCAGCAAATGCCGAAAATGACTGATATGGAGAATCTCCATAACTAGTCGTTCCCAACGGTAAAATTTGCCAATAGCGTTGCTTTGTGCGAACTAAAAAATCAACAAAATCATAAGCTGCTTGCCCCATTGAACCAATTCCATATTTTCCCGGTAATGATGAGATGTGCATGAGCACACCACTTTGACGTTGTTTCATTTATATCCCCTATTCTCCCACTATAACAGATAGTGCAAACGTTTTCTCGTTATATTATATACTTAAGGTCTAAACAAATCAAGCAATATTCATTTAATTCTTTAAAAGTTGGAGAAATATTTCACTTTCTTCTATTATATATGTTGATAAACTAGTTGCCCAAAATTGCACTAAAAAAATTTTTTTAAAATTTTTTATAAAAACGCTTGCAAACGTGTGTGCATTGGTGTATAATATAGGCACATTAGGAAAACGTTTGCACCTAGCAGGCGTATCATCACTATTTTTATTCTTGGAGGAAAAATATGAAACACACACTTCTCAAGAGCGTTGCTCTTCTAGCTGCATCAACTGCTGTTTTGGCTGCTTGCTCAAACTCAGATTCATCAACATCTTCATCTAGCGCTGCTAGCGAAAGCAAAGAGTTGACAATCTACATTGACAAAGGTTATGAAACTTACATCAATGATGTCAAAGCTGCTTTTGAAAAAGAAAACGATGTAACTGTTAAAGTTAAAACTGGTGATGCATTGACTGGTTTGGATAACTTGTCATTGGATAACCAATCAGGTTCAGCTCCAGACGTTATGATGGCACCATACGACCGCGTAGGTAGCCTTGGTTCTGAAGGTCAATTATCAGAATTGACACTTGCTGACAGCAGCAAAACTGATGATACAACAACTGCTCTTGTAACAAACGACGGTAAAGTTTACGGTTCACCTGCAGTTATCGAAACACTTGTTCTTTACTACAACAAAGATCTAGTTTCAGCTGCACCTAAAACATTTGCTGAATTAGAAGAATTAGCTAAAGATAGCAAATATGCTTTTGAAGGTGAAACTGGTAAAACAACTGCCTTCCTTGCTGACTGGACAAACTTCTACTACACTTACGGTCTTTTAGCAGGTTACGGTGGTTACGTATTCGGTGATAACGGTACTAACCCAGAAGACATCGGTCTTGCAAACGATGGTGCTGTTAAAGCGATTGAATATGCTAAAACTTGGTATGAAAAATGGCCTCAAGGTCTTCAAGATAGCACAGCTGCTAACAACTTGATCAATACTCAATTCACTGAAGGTAAAGCTGCAGCAATCATCGAAGGTCCTTGGAAAGCAGCTTCATATAAAGAAGCTGGTGTGAACTACGGTGTAGCTACTATCCCAACTCTTCCAAATGGCGAAAACTACGCAACATTTGGTGGTGGTAAAGCTTGGGTTGTCCCTACAGGTTCTAAAAACCCAGAGTTGGCTCAAAAATTTGTTGACTACTTGACTTCTACAGATCAACAAAAATCACTTTACGATGCTACAAATGAAATTCCTGCTAACACTGAAGCTCGTGAATACGCAGTAAGCAAAAACGATGAGTTGACAACTGCTGTTATCAACCAATTCGCTTCAGCTCAACCAATGCCAAACATCTCTGAAATGGGTTCAGTTTGGACACCAGCTGGTAACATGCTCTTCGAAGTAGCAAGTGGTGCTAAAGACGCTAAAACTGCTGCAACAGATGCTGTAAAAGCTATTAAAGATGAGATTGCTCAAAAATACAGCAACTAGTCAAGTTTAAAGTTGGACTGGGAATTCTTCCCAGTCTACTTTATTACTTAAATTTACTCAAGGGTGTTAGTAATAAAAATTAGGATAATATACTAACTCCTATTCTCAAAGGAGACTATGACTATGAAACAAAATCCAGGCAAGGCCCTCCTTTTGTCCCTGATTCCAGGTCTTGGGCAAATCTATAATAAACAAAAAGCAAAGGGATATATTTTTCTAGGGGTGTCGGTTGCTTTTCTAATCTACTTTATTACAATTGCTGCTGGTGAACTCGGAAATCTCGTCACTTTAGGTAGTCAACGTGGCCAAGATAACTCTCTTTTCATGTTGATTCGTGGTTCTTTCCATTTGATTATAACAGTTGTTTATTTGGCGTTTTATGCACTGAACCTAAAAGATGCTCACAGTACTGCTAAGCGATGGAATGCTGGTCATCCAGTTACTACTTCTTTGCAAGATATGATTAAAGGAGTCTATGAAAATGGCTTCCCTTACTTGTTGATTATTCCATCTTATATTGCGATGACTTTTGCTATCATCTTCCCTGTTGTAGTAACACTGTTTATCGCTTTTACAAACTATGACTTTAAGCATTTACCTCCTGGTGCATTGTTAGACTGGGTTGGGTTTACTCAATTTACAAATATTTGGAAATTGAGTACTTTCCGTACAGCGTTTGGTTCTGTACTTGGATGGACCATGATCTGGGCTCTTTGCGCTTCAACTGCCCAAATTGTTATCGGTATCTTGACAGCTGTCATTGCAAACCAACCATTTATCAAAGGAAAACGTATTTTTGGTGTTATCTTCTTGCTTCCATGGGCGGTTCCAGCCTTCGTAACTATCTTGTCATTCAGTAACATGTTTAACGATAGTGTGGGTGCCATTAATACACAAGTATTACCTTTCTTGAGTAAATTCTTACCATTTATTGATAATTTCTTAATCCCTTGGAAAACTGATCCATTTTGGACTAAAGTCGCCTTGATTATGATGCAGGCATGGCTCGGTTTCCCATATATCTACGTATTGACACTTGGTATTCTACAATCAATTCCAAATGACTTGTACGAAGCTGCTTATATGGATGGTGCTAATGCTATTCAAAAATTCACCAACATTACTTTCCCAATGATCTTGGCTGTCGCAGCACCAACTCTAATCAGTCAATATACATTCAACTTCAACAACTTCTCTATCATTTACCTCTTCAATAATGGTGGTCCTGGTAGTGTCGGTGGTGGCGCAGGGTCAACAGATATCCTGATTTCTTGGATTTATAAACTGACAACTGGTACATCCCCTCAATACTCAATGGCCGCTGCCGTTACCTTGATTATCTCATTGATTGTTATTAGTATCTCAATGGTTGCATTCAAGAAACTAAACGCATTTGAAATGGAGGATGTTTAAGATGAAACTATCTGTAAAATTTAGACGCAGACTCAATCATATTTTAACTTATCTCTATTTGATTGCACTGTCTATTATTATTATCTATCCGCTTTTGATTACAGTTATGTCTGCCTTCAAATCTGGTAACTTGGTTGCCTTCAAATTGGATGGTTCTACTAATTTTACGTTTGATAACTTCCTAGGTTTGTTTAATGAAACGCTGTATGGAACTTGGTACTTGAATACACTGATTATTGCTACCGTTACAATGATTGTTCAAACAAGTATCGTTGTCCTTGCAGGTTATGCATATAGCCGTTACAACTTTATGGCTCGTAAACAAAGTTTGGTGTTCTTCTTGATTATTCAAATGGTACCGACGATGGCTGCCTTGACCGCCTTCTTCGTTATGGCCCTCATGCTAAATGCATTAAACAAGAGCTGGTTCCTCATCTTCCTTTATATTGGCGGTGGTATTCCAATGAATGCTTGGCTCATGAAAGGATATTTTGATACAGTTCCAATTTCATTAGACGAATCTGCTAAGCTAGATGGTGCTGGTCACTTCAGACGTTTATGGCAAATCGTTTTGCCTTTAGTTCGTCCAATGATTGCGATACAAGCACTTTGGGCTTTCATGGGACCTTTCGGGGACTATATTTTATCAAAATTCTTGCTTCGTGAAAAAGAATTCTATACCGTTGCCGTTGGTCTACAAACCTTCATCAGCGATCCTAAGAATCTTAAGATATCATACTTTGCGGCAGGTGCGATTCTGATTGCCCTACCTATCAGTATTCTATTCTTCTTCCTACAAAAGAACTTTGTATCTGGTCTTACAAGTGGTGGCGACAAGGGTTAATCTTGTCCCACCCTTTTCCCTTTTTATGGGTGGGCTATGATATCTATGAAAGGACTAATTTATGCTACCATATCCATTTTCATATTTTTCCAGCATTACCACACCTAGAAAAATGTTTGCCAATCGGAAACTAATGAACCTTTGGCAACGTCTATTTACAACAATCTTTTTAGTTGCTCTCCTTGTGATTCCCCCAACCTTACAAACCTTTTCATTGGAGACTTATCCACTTGATAATTTTGTTGAGGGAATTTACCAACCCTTATCTGATGATGTAGTAACCGACCTTCACGCCAATAGTCAATTAACTGGAGGAAAATTCGTTTACACTGGTACCAAACAATGGGAGCAAGTTACTTTCGGAGACACTGTTAGCAATAGTACAGACTTCTCATTCCAATTCAAAGAGAGTAACCTGATCATTCGAAAAGGTCAAGATGTATTAGCAGAAATCACTTATGGTGGCATGTCTACAGATGACTTTGCTAACAAAGAGCAGCTTCGCGCTGCGATCTCAAAAAACTGGTATCAAGCCAATAAAGCAGTTGTTGGGCTCGGTGTGACATTGGTATCTTCATTTATTCTGGCATTCAACCTACTATTTATCCTATTAGGTGCCAGTTTCTTCCTTTACTTAACAAAAAAATCACGCCTTTTCCATTTTAGAAGCTTCGCTGAATGTTACAATTTTTCTCTAAATTGTTTAGGTTTTCCGACGATTATTGCCTGCCTAATTGGTTTGTTTGGCCAGCCAATTACTACTATTTTGACTCTACAAAATATCCTTTTTGTACTATGCTTATTATGGGTATTTTTCAAAACAAAATTCAGAGATGAGAACTAGGAGATTATTATGCGTGCAACAATCAAAGACGTCGCAAAATTAGCAGGGGTGTCTCCCTCTACTGTGACGCGTGTTATTCAAAATAGCTCTGCTATTAGCCAAAAAACAAAAGACCTCGTCCGCAAAGCGATGACTGAGCTCAACTATCATCCAAACTTAAATGCACGTAGTTTAGTAAGTAGCTACACCCAGGTAATTGGTCTAATTTTACCTGATGATTCAGATGTTTTCTATCAAAACCCCTTTTTCCCAACTGTATTGCGGGGGATTTCTCAAGTAGCTGCTGATCACAACTACGCCATCCAGATTTCTACTGGGAAGAATGAGGCGCAACGTTTAGAAGCTATTTCGCAGATGGTCTACGGGCAACGTGTTGATGGATTAATTTTCTTGTATTCTAAACCTGATGATCCTTTAGTGCAACTTGCCATCCAGCATAATTTCCCCTTCTTAATTTTGGGTAAAGCTGACTCTCCTTTTATCTCTCTCGTCGATAATGATAATATTCAGGCTGGTTTTGAGGCAACAAACTACTTTATCAATAAAGGTTACAAGAATATCGCGTTTGTTGCTGGTAACAAGGAGCTGGTCGTATCACAGGACCGGTACTTAGGTTACAAAAATGCATTGAAATCACACAATATTCCACTGGATGAAAACAAAGTAAGATTCGTGTCTGGTTTCTTGCTTGAAGATAGTTCTTATAAAATCTCAAAAAAATTTCTCAAACAAGACTTGGAAGCAATCGTCACAACCGATACTTCCGTGGCTGAAGGGGTTGTTAAATACCTCAACGAGGAAAATATTAAGTTGCAAATCATTTCCTTTGACTCTGTCAAACCAAAACTAGATATTGATGCCTACGTAGATGTCCACGCGATTAAGTTGGGACGTGTTGCTTTCAATACGCTGCATCAAATCATCAGTGACAACAAACAAGGTAAGCAAGTTTGCTACCGTCGTGTCATTCCACATAAAATTATTGAACTTTAACATAGAAAGGAGCCTTTTGGCTCATGGCTTTACGACAATTCCAAGCATTTCTTGATGATGAAGCTACCATTCGCTTGGTCATGGAGAAACGATTTGACTCTGAACATATGAGTTTCTCACTTGAATCAAATGATGCTACATCTCAACTCTTTATACACTCTTGTTTAGAAGTAGATAATCAAATCATCTACTATTTAACTAGCTTGCACGCTTTAACATTGGATAAAGACTATACCGTCTATGATCAAGACCGCAATAAAATTGAATTGGGTTACGGTCATATTGTCCGCTCTGCTATTTTTGAACAAAATTACACCTATAACGGAAACGATTTGGGTGCAAACTATCATTTAGAAGCGACTACATTCAGGCTGTGGGCTCCTATTTCTAAACAGGTATTTCTCGTTCTTGAGGGTAATCCGTATGCGATGACTAGGGGATCAAAAGGTGTTTGGGAAGTCACAGTAGAGGGAGATTTGGAAACTAAAAGTTACCACTATCTCCATAAGGTAAATGGAGAATGGATCTCCGTTCATGATCCATATGCCCTTTCTTCTCAGGCAAATTCCGGCAATAGCTACGTGATTAATCCTGATAAACTTCATCGCATTCGACGTGCAAATACTCAGCTTCCAATTTCTCAAGCAGTTATCTACGAAATGAGCGTCCGTGACTTCTCATGGCAAAAAGAGGCTGGTTTTAACCATCGCAGTCAATACATCGGCCTAACAGAATCTCCTTTCATGGATGGAATGAAGCTGGGAATGGACTATGTCAAGGATTTAGGTGTTACCCATATCCAATTAATGCCTGTCTTTGATTTTGGTAGTGTAGATGAAAACAAACCACAAGCTGTTTACAACTGGGGCTACGACCCTATGCAATACAATCTGCCTGAAGGTTCCTATTCTAGTCAACCGAACGATCCTTATGCTCGCATTTTAGAATTACAGGAAGCTATCCAAGCCTATCATGATGCAGACATTTCCGTTATCATGGATGTTGTATACAACCACGTCTATAACGCGGAAAAGTATGCCTTCGAACTCATCGTTCCTGGTTATTTCTATCGTTATGATGAGCATGGTATGCGTACAGACGGAACATTCTGTGGCAATGATGTTGCCAGCGAACGAAGCATGGTCCGAAACTACATCAAACAGTCAGTTCGTCAGTGGCTAGAAATCTATGGCTTTGATGGTTTCCGTTTCGATTTAATGGATATTTTAGATAGTGAAACAATCAACCAGATTCAAGCTGAATTAGTTGCTCTGCATCCGAATGTCTATCTCTATGGTGAAGGTTGGAAGATGGCTACTGGTCTAGAATATGACAAACTTGCTCACCAATACAATGCGGCACAATTACCAAATATCAGTTTCTTCAATGACGACTATCGTGATACTTTCAAGAAGCTCTTACTTAATCCGAACCGTTTGATTGAGAAACAATTACATGAAAAGGTTCAGCATCTTTTAACAGGTAGCCGTCTCACTCATTTCTTAACACCGCAACAATCTCTCAACTATATTGAATGCCACGATAATGCTACTGCATTTGACTATTTCCATATTGAAAATCCAAACTGGACACCTCACCAACAAAAACGTGCTGCTAGCTTTGGACTTCAACTGATTTTGATTTCTCAGGGTATGGCCTTTATTCATAGCGGACAAGAATTTTTCCGTACAAAAGATGAGATTGAAAATACATACAATGTCTCTGATACAATTAACCGCTTAGATTGGACAAGAGCTATTCATTACAAGGAACATATTGAATTCATTCAGGAATTAATTGCTTTCCGTAAAAACAATCCAATTCTTAGCCAAGACAATTACGAAAGTATTCAACAAACATGTGATTTCTACTGGTTAACTGAGTTTGTCCTCCGATACCAGGTCATTAGCGAAGAAAAAACTATTCAGTTTATCATTAATTTTGCGGATAGTGACTTTACTTTTGAACGTGATCAAGACAAGACTGTTCTCTACAACTATTCTCCAGTTGAAGAACATGATCAACAAAAAATCACCATCGCAGGACAAAGTATTTGTATTTTGGAAGATAAATAGGGCTTTAGACTGATGAAAGAACTCATCACCTAGGGTATACTATATTCAATCCCAAATATTTTTCATAATCTCCTTAAAACTCACTGGTTGCGCTGGTGAGTTTTTTTTTTTTGACAAAAAAAACAGTCCCGTAATCCGTGACTGTTTTCATTTCATCAATTCAATGATTTTTCGACCGATTCGCTCTATATCATTTTGCATTCCACGGAGTTCAAAGGTATCTATGACAGGAAAATTAAATCGCTCAGAATACTGCTTGGCAGTCAGACAATATTGGTTGTTAAAATTTCGGTTGCCTGAGCCAACGACACCCAAACAGAGCTCTGCATTGGTCCCCAAAGCGATAAAATCTCCGAGAGGATTGGTCAGAATTTCCACATCTCCGTTGTCTACTCCATTTCCACCTTCTAAGTAGGTCGGTAAAAAGGCGACAAAGGGTGCATCTAGCGGATAGAAGGGAATATCTTGTTTGACCAAATCTTTGACATGGACCAATTCAATCTCCCAGTCTGTCTGAAATTGGAAAAAAGACTTTAGGCGTTTCACAAAACTTTCTGTATTGCCACTTAAGCTAATGTAAACTAAATAAATTTTTTTCTTCATACATTTCCTCTTTTCACTAAAAAAACACAACATATAGGATATAAATAATATTTTACTCCTATATATTGTGTTTGTCAATTAGTCGCTTTCCACGAAGCGACCGATGATATTTACATTGTCTGCTACTGAAATGAAGGCAGATTTATCAGCTTTTTTCATAATATGTTTAAATTCATTAAATTCTGCACGTGTAATAATCGCAATCAGCACTGTCTTTTGCTCATGATTATACGCACCTTCGGCACCATTGATAATGGTTACCCCTCGATGAAGCTTCTTTTGTATCATCTTAATCACGCGATCAGGATGACTGGTAATAATCATGGCCTGCATCCGTTTTTGTTTCACAAAAATCGCATCTGTCATTCGACTGGTGATAAACAGTGCAACCATTGAATACAACGCGTATTGCCAACCAAAGGTCATTCCTGCTATCAACATAATCATAATATTGACAATCAAGGAAATGGAACCAACTTGTCGTCCCGTCTTCTTGCGAATAATAATGGAAACAATATCTGTACCACCACTGGATACATTGTTCCTAAGCGCAAATCCAATCCCAGTTCCCAGCATGAGACCACCAAAAATAGCATTGACTAAAGGATCTGTCGTCAGAGTAACTGGTGGAATAAATTGGATAAAGAAAGAACTAAACGATACCGTAATAAAAGTAAAGATGGTAAATTTGTAGCCAATTTTATACCAAGCCAAAATCAACAAGGGAATGTTAAGAGCGTAATAGACTACAGAAATAGGAATATTCCATCCTGCATAAGAGGCTGATAATGCAGAAACAATTTGTGCTAGTCCGGTGACTCCAGACGAATAGACATTCCCAGGTCTAAAGAAAAAATTCACCGCGATACTAGATAGGAGTCCATAAATAATGGAGCCCGATATCCGTTCTGCGTATTTTTGCCGAGAAATCCCCGAAATTACCGACCAAAATTTATTTTTTCTGGCCTTTCTTAACAAGAGTACACGCTGTTTTCTGAAAAATTTATTCATTTTCAAGTTTAATATCTAAAGCCAATTCCTCTAATTGTGCTGAGGCAACCGTACTTGGTGCCTGGGTCATTGGATCAGAGGCCTTGTTATTCTTCGGAAAGGCGATGACTTCACGAATATTATCCTCACCAGCCAATAACATCACAAAACGGTCTAAACCAATAGCCAAGCCTCCGTGCGGTGGGAATCCATAATCCATAGCTTCTAGCAAGAAACCAAACTGCTCATGCGCATCTTCAGCTGAGAAACCAAGAGCCTTGAACATCCGTTCTTGCATTTCTTTTTGGTTGATACGAAGGCTACCGCCACCCAATTCATAACCGTTCAAAACAATATCATAGGCAACTGCACGCACCTGCGCCAATTCACCATCCAAATGATGAGCTGTTTCTTCTGTCGGCAAGGTGAATGGGTGGTGCGCACTCATATAACGCCCTTCTTCTTCAGACCACTCAAACATTGGCCAGTCTACAATCCAGAGGAAGTTGAACTTGCTTTCATCAATCAAGCCTTGTTCCTTAGCCAAGCGATTTCGCAAAGCCCCCAGGGTATTATTAGCTACTTCCAATTCATCAGCTACAAAAAGAACCAAGTCTTTGTCTTCAAGTTGTAAACTAGCTGTCAAGTTTTCTGTAATGCCTGTCAAGAACTTTGCAACCGGGCCAGCTAATTCTCCCTTATCAACTTTCACCCAGGCAAGGCCCTTAGCACCAAATTGCTTCGCGAAATCTGTTAATTTATCAATATCTTTACGAGAGTAGCTATCCGCCGCACCCTTGACCACAATGGCCTTAACAACAGGCGCTTCTGAGAAGACCTTGAAGTCAACTTCCTTGACAGTAGCTGTCAAGTCTTGTAAAAGCATTTCAAAACGAGTATCTGGTTTATCTGAACCGTAAAAGTTCATAGCATGTTCATATGCCATACGAGGGAACGGCAAGGACAACTCGATTCCTTTGGTATCTTTCAAGACCTTAGCAATCAATCCTTCTACAATGTCTTGGATTTCAACTTCATTCAAGAATGAGGTTTCTAAGTCAACCTGTGTAAACTCAGGTTGACGATCTCCACGCAAATCCTCATCACGGAAACACTTAACGATTTGGTAGTAACGGTCAAAACCAGCATTCATCAAAAGCTGCTTAGTAATCTGTGGACTTTGTGGAAGGGCATAGAAATGCCCTTTGGATACACGAGATGGTACCAAGTAATCACGTGCACCTTCTGGTGTTGACTTTGTCAACATTGGCGTTTCCACATCAATAAATTCCAAGTCGTCCAAGTAGTTGCGAATACTGTGAGTTACTGCAGCACGCAATTTAAAGTTACTGAGCATTTCTGGACGACGAAGATCCAAATAACGGTAACGAAGACGGGTATCATCGCTGGCTTCAATGCCGTCCTTGATTTCAAATGGTGTTGTCTTAGCCATGTTCAACACAGTCAAGCTTGTTACTTGCAATTCAACAGCTCCTGTTGGGATGTTGTCATTGGCTTGTTCACGTTCCACAACCGTTCCCGATACTTCGATAACGAATTCAGAACGAAGACTCTCAGCTTTCGCCATCACATCAGCTTCAACTGACTCAGGGTTAATCACTAATTGCATAATGCCTTCCCGATCACGCAAGTCAATGAAAATCAGGCCACCCAAGTCACGACGGCGGCTAACCCAACCCTTCAAAGTAATTTCCTGTCCGACATGTTCCTTACGAACACGTCCAGCGTACATAGAACGTTTCATTTTCTTCCTCTTTTACTGATTTTATACCTATTCATTCTACCATAAAATGGCTGATTTTTGGGGGAAATTGCCGAGAAAAATCTAAGAACCTGTATTCACCGTCTAACACTCCTATCTTAGACTTTTTATTCAGCTACTCAGCCTTATTTTTTTCAAAATCTAGTCAGTATTCCTTCAAAAACTATCTCTTATATAATTTTACTCGTGAATACAGGCTAAAAAAACCAGCCCTAAACGACTGGTTTACTATACAACATATCTAGATGCGGAATATCGTCCTCTAGATAGACTTCTGAAACTGGTTCAAAGCCAAGGGATTGATAGAATTTTTCTAGGTAGGCTTGGGCACCGATTTTAATCTGACTTTCTTTCCATTCGTTTGTAATACAGTGAATTGCCTGCTCCATCATTAGACGACCTAAACCTTTGCCACGATGACTAGGCTTGACGACCACACGTCCAATGGAAACTTCATCATATCTTAGGCCAGCTGGTAAAATACGCAGATATGCAACTAACTCCCCATTGATGGTTCCTAAGAGATGAAGACAATTTGGATCTTTTCCATCTAATTCAGGATAGGGACAGGCTTGTTCAACAACAAAGACATTGGTTCTCATCGTCAATATAGTGTAAAGCTCCTGTAAACTTAGTTGGTCAAATGCTTTTATTTCCCACTGCATAGTTGCCTCCTACGGCAAAATATTGCCCGCACTTCTATAAATGTCGTACCATTCTGGTTTAGTTAATGTAATCTCACTTGCTTGCGCAATCTTTTTTAAGCGCTCCGGATTCATGGACCCAACAATGGTTTGAATCTTTGCTGGATGACGCAAAATCCAAGCTACGACAATTGTTTCATGTGAAACATTGTATCGCTCTGCTATTTCCCCAATGGTCTGGTTTAAAAGAACATAATCTGGATGGTTGGCAAAAATACCTCGTTGCAAATCAATCAAGAAAGGAGACCAGGCTTGGATAGTGATTTTTTTAAGTTGGCAATAGTCAATCAGCCCACCATCACGCATAGTCGCAGCATCATCTTTCATATTGACATGTAATCCAGCATCAATCAAAGGCGTGTGAGCAGGAGAGAGCTGCAATTGATTGACTGCTAGCGGTTGATCGAGATAGGATTGCAGTAACTCGATTTGGTAAATGTTTTGGTTGCTAACGCCAAAATGACGAACCTTCCCCGCTTTTTTCAAGAGATAAAAGGCTTCAGCTACTTCCTCTGCTTCCATTAGAGCATCCGGACGATGTAAAGCGAGAACATCTAAATATTCCGTATCCAAGCGCTTCAAAATCCCATCTACAGATTCCAAAATATACTCTTTTGAGAAATCAAAATAGCCTTTACGAATACCACATTTTGATTGGAGGAGCATGTCCTCACGTTTCAATCCTGCCAATTTTGCTCCCTGAGCAAAACGTATTTCTGACTCACCACCACCATAAATATCTGCATGATCGAAAAAATTGATGCCGTGTTGCACCACAGTTTCTATAACATTTGCCGTTTCCCTTTCATTTAAACTGGCCATTCGCATACAGCCTAAAGCAATACGGGAAACCTGTAAGCCTGTTTGTCCTAATTCTTGCATAGGTAATACTCCTTGTAAACGTTTTTCTTCTGTTCATTATAACAGAAAAACTCAGCCATAACTGAGTTTTATTGTCATTTAGTTGAAACCGTAAATTCTTTTAGCGATTTTGTAGACAGCATTGGAAATTTTTCGTCCTGGGTAACCGTAAAGGTTAGTTAATTGACCGAGTAACCCTTTTCGAACGATCTTAAATAGAGATGGATTGTTATCCCGAATATAGTGCCATAATTCTTGCTTTTTCATCATATGCTCAGCTGTTCCCGCACGATTGAGAAGTGCACAGGAGATAATGGTAGTAATTTCCACGTGATTGAGCAAATAACTTCGTAAATCAGGATTATCAATTGCCTCTAAATCTAAATCATCCGCTAAAATCCGATTGACTTTTAACTGCTGGTCAATTCGTTTAATCATGACGGACTCATTGACAGACTGGTCATTTCGCCCAATAAAGTAACGATAAAAATCTACTGGTAGATAGTACATGGTTTTCACAGCCTGCAAAGGGGTAAATACGAAAATATTATCCACATAGAAAGTATGCTCAGGTAGAACGAGACCGACCTCTCTTAACAACTCAGTCCTGTAAATCAAGGAATTCATCATCATGTACACTGTTCCTTTGGAAAGGCACCAACATCTTCCCAGCCGAATATACGGTTCTCAGGCAGAGTGAATTGATAAAACATGGATATTTTACGAGATTGTCCCTCTTTTTCCTAAACAAAGTTGGAGATAAAGGCATCAACTGGCGTATTTTCATCTCCCAAAGCCTGCTAACTCTCTAGGATCTTCAAATAGGCCCTGGTATCAACCCAGTCATCTGAATCCACCACTTTAAAGTACTTACCCTTGGCCTCACGTATCCCTGTATTTACAGCTCCGCCATGGCCCTTATTGTCCTGATAGATGGCACGTACGTTTGAAAATTGATTCTCTAGTCCCTCTGCGATTTCCTGAGTCCGATGGGTCGACCCATCGTTAGTCGACCCATCGTTAATAATCAGAATTTCAACCTTGTCACCACCCATTACAAGGGAATGAACACAGTAATGAAGGTAAGTCTCCGAATTATAACTCGGAATGGCAATACTTAGTAAGGTCATCTTTCTCTCCATTTGACACGATTTGTTACTATGGAGATAGCCTACTATGATTAACTTCCCTGATATTCCACGTTTCTATACTGCTCTAACAGAAAGCTTGGCCTGCCTACTGGTCTGTTCCTCACTTGTTTTGTCTGAAAAATGGTCACGCAAACAGTTCCGTATCCTCCTGATTTTCCTCATACAAATCTTACTTCAACTTGTGGCTGGCAAATTCCCTTTGTTTTTTTTTTGACTGTGGGAATGGGCATCAATATCGCTTGGATGTTTGTTTCCATTCGATTGCTTGGAGTTATCCACAAGAGGGCTAGTCTCTATTTGACAGCAAAAGCCTTTATTATTGCCGAATTAGTAGCTTCCATTACTTGGCATCTCTACTGTTTGACGATTTATCAACAACCTGTGGATAACTTGTGGACACAGGGGTTATTTCTGTTGATAACTTCTCTACTTTCTTACTGGCTCATCTATCTACAAGATAAAAAGGGTCAATTAGAAGAATTGGATGAATTCATTGAGCAGCGAGATGTGACGGTAGCTGTCTTTAAAACCTTATCTATCTTTGTTCTTAGTAATATTGGTTTCATCCTCTCAGGCACGCGCCAATTTCAAGACTCGACCAGCAGCATTTTCATCCTCCGGACAACCGTCAACCTCTCTGGTCTTCTGCTCCTATTCACCCAAGAATCTCAACAATACGATCGCTATTTACGGCAGGAGTTGACTTCTATCAATAATATGTTTCAACTTCAATACAAGCAATACCAAGCTTATTGTGAAAACAGTGAGATTCTTGACCGTAAGGTCCATGATTTGAAGCATCAACTGGCCATCATCCAACAAGAACCTGATAAAACCAAAAAGGAACAATACCTAGAGGAAATCAGCGAGGTGATCCAGACACTTGATGCAAAGATTGAAACAGGAAATCCTGTTCTTGACACCATTTTGAGCCAAAAAAATTATTACTGTTTGCAAAATGGTATTAACTTTACCTGTATTGTTCAGGGAGAGGCCCTCCATTTTATGGATGTAATGGATATTTCAGCTCTGTTTGGAAATGCCATTGACAATGACATCGAGGCTGTGAAAAAAATAGATAACACCGAACAACGCTTGATTACTTTAAAGGTTACTAGCCATCAGCAATTTCTCATCATTCGATTAGACAACTACGATACTTCTTCACTAGATTTATCCACAGGACAGCTCCCTGAAACTTCAAAAACAAATAAGGACTATCACGGATTCGGTCTTAAGAGTATGGAGTATGTTGCCAATAAATACGGTGGCAGTCTCACACTTAGCAAGGAAGATAATTGGGTGCAACTAAAAATCATTCTCCCCTTACAAGCATAGAAAAATCCCGTTTAAAGGCGGGGTTTTTCTTTATATTCGTCATTTAGAAACCGTCACTTGCTCTACATCTCGATTTTGACTCCGTTTTATAATCACATCAAGATAGTCAGCTAAGAAACTTCTCGGTGACACTGCTTGCAAGGTCTGATAGGCTTGGCTTGGAAATACTGTCTCATCAAGCCAAGTCTGATCCAATTTTTCTCCTGAAAAATAAGCACGATTGGCTGGCATGATAAATTGTGAAATAGCATCCGCTGTCTCGCCATCATACCAACGTTCATCGTTCAAAGCATTGTGCACCATAATATCACTGGTACTGTCAAAGACGGTTTGTAAGTAGCTTACCTGATCCTGCAAATTTGGATCACTAGGCTGGTGCTTTTCTGCCCACGAAGTCATATCAAGTTGAGTTTTTTGATAGTGAATGCTTGTATCATCAAGGCTCAATTGGCCGATAACAGCTGGGTAAATAGAAAATGCACCATTGACCACTTCAGTATAGCTGACTTGCCCCAAGTCTTCTTCAACAATATTCTGAGAATGCGTGTGTCCCGAAAAACCAAATTGAATGCCATATTGATTGAACAAAGCCTTCAAATCGACAGCATTATCCAAGGTATATCCTTTTGAGAGCATAGCATGCTCTTGCAAGACATTGTGATGGACAACAGGTATCAGGCTCACTCCAGCTTCCTTGGCTTCTTGAAGCTGTACTTCTATCCAATCCAAGGTCTCTTTTTTGATACGTCCATTAGTAGTCGGTGCGCCATCTCCTTGCCCACTAGCGTAGATGTTGCTATCTATCATCAGAAACCATACATTGGAAAATGGCTTGGCCAGATAGCTCAATGAGGCTTGGTCACGACTGCTGGCTTGTAGGTAGCCGTTATCAGCAAAGATATTTTCAAATTGCTGAGCGGTAACTTGATCCGTCACTTCCTGCTGATTTCCTTTAAAGTCTCTAGCCCATCCACTGGCAATATCATGGTTGCCAGGAATGACCAAAACCTCCGTTCCTTTTTCTTCAATCTGTGTAAAATATTGGGCCAACTCAACCATACTCTGTTTTTCACTGTTGAGAGACAAATCACCACTAACTAGTAGCAAAGAAGGATGCTCACGCTCTACTTGTTCAACCAGAGCCTCCATCCGCTCTTTTCCATAGCTCAAATCCTTACCAGCAGCAGTTTTTTCTATATAGGAAAAAGCCTCTCCATCATCAAATAAATCTTGTGATAAATAATGTAAATCAGTGATGATCCAAATTTTATCATGGTCTGTTAATTCAGCCTCGGCATAGGATTGCTGACGCTGACCTGTCATAACTGACCAGACTACCATCAAACAAATTAAGCTACCTGCCAGTAATATCATTTTCTTCTTCATACCCTAAAAGTATACCATCTTAAAGAAAGAGCGACAAGAAAAAGGAGTTTGACAATTAATCTGTCTAACTCCTTTAGTCATTTATTATTTTTTTGCAAATCCTGCTGCTTGCTCACCAGCCTGACGACCAAATACTATGATATCTGCTACAGCATTACCACCAATACGGTTTTGACCATGAACACCACCAGTTACTTCACCAGCAGCATAAAGACCAGAGATTACTGAACCATCTGTCTTCAATACTTGAGTATTGGTATTGATTTTCACACCACCCATCGTATGGTGGATACCTGGAGCAACCTTAATCGCATGATAAGAACCTGTATCCAAAGCATGATCCATACCAGATGTACGACCAAATGCCACATCATTTTTATCCGCTACAGCCTTGTTCCAAGTATCAAGTGTTGTTTGAAGTGTATCCCCAGGTACACCAATTTCTTTAGCCAAATCTGTAAGAGTAGTACCCGTTTTTACAAGTCCTTTTTCTTCGTATTGAGCAATTGCCTTCACACGATCTTTCAAAGCATCATCAAAAATAACGTAAGCGTAGTTAGGATCTAAAGCATTAATCGCTGCTGAAACTTTATCACGAGTTTCCAACTCATTAACAAAGCGCTCCCCTTTAGAATTGACAAGAATAGCACCTTCACCACGAACTGCTTCTGTAATCAAGTAAGAGGTTTCTTGCTCTACGGTTGGGTGAATTTGGATTTGATCCATATCAACAGTTGCTGCACCTTCTGATTCAGCAAGCGCAATACCGTCACCTGTTGAACCAGGTTGGTTAGTTGTTACATAGCCTTCAAGGGCAGAATTGAATTTTGCAACCATTTCTAAGTCTGCCCCAAAACCACCCGTAGCCAACACAACTGCTTTTGCTGAAATTTTCTTCCTTTCTCCAGCAATTTCTACCTCAACACCTGTTACGGCACCATCTTTGTCTTGCAGTTTTGTCACATCTGCATTTACAAAAATTGGTACTTCACGTTCAACAAGATTATGGTAAAGACCATTTACTAAGTAGCCACCAACAGCTGAACCATCTGCTGGACGGTGGGTACGTTTCTCACTCATACCACCAGTTGTAGTAAGGTTGCTAAGGGTAATCCCCATTCCGTCCAACCAGTCAATTGCACTAGCAGAATGATCTACAAGGTAACGTAGTAATTCAGGATCGTTTGTACCCTTACCACCTTTAAGGGTTTCTTCATAGAATTTATCATTGGTATCAGCAATACCTTCCGCTTCTTGGAATTTAGTTTGTGAAGCGTTCATACCAGCTGATGATTTAGCTGTATTCCCACCAATTACAGGCATTTTTTCCAATAAAACAACACTAGCGCCAGCATCTTTAGCTGAGTGAGATAGCAGCAGACATCCCTGCACCACCAGAACCAACGACGATAACATCATAGCTATCTTTCAACTCAGATGGATCAGTGTATTCTTTCACAGATGCACCTGATACAGCTTCTTCTGATGAAGAAGAGCTTGTAGACGATGATGATGTGGTAGTCTTTTCAGTTTTACCTCCACATGCAACCAAAAATACTACAGCAAGTAGACTCATAAACAAGCCTAACAACGTTTTCTTTTTCATGATAAACCTCCAATTTTATCTGTTACAACTATTATATACACTAGATTGTGAAATATTTTTCAATCTTATTTGAAATAATTTTCACAATGTTTCTGGTTGTCAACAAAAAAATGTATGAAAAAATTGCACAACTTACTCAAAAAATTGTGCAATTTATTTAATTTATTCAGTTAGCAACTGCAGGAATTGCTTTATCTCATCTTGGGAAGCCTGACTTCCTTTTCTTAACAAGCCATTCAATTTTCCTGATTTAAAATATGTCAGACTAGGTACCGTCTTCAAACCGCTTACCTGACGAAATAAATCAATCTTCCCATCTGGATCATTCTCACTATCAAGGTAGAAAACTGTCTTCCCTGTCTCTTCAACAGCTTGGGTTAGTTTAGGCACAAATGCTCTACAATAAGGGCACGTTTCCCTCCCAATATACAGGATAAAATCATCTTGCCGATCTAATTTTTCTTCCAGTTCACTAATGGAAATAGTCTGATACGCTTTCACTGCCTGACGGTATTCCGATTCTGTTGAACTAGAGGATTGTCGGACAAGAAATACGGATGCCCCAATTCCAACAATACTAAGTAAAAGCAAAACAATATATTTACGCACGATAAATCTCCTAATCAATTGATTGTACATTCTATTTTTTTGCCACACGGTGGTAATAGGAAATACAATTTGAAAACCCTACTAATAAGTTAATTATATCAAAATTAAGTAAAAATTCTCTATCGTAGACTCGTAGTAAGGTAATGCAAAAAATATCTCATCCAATGAGCTAGAGAATCGGCAGTTTTCCCTACAATCATCAATTTATACTCTGCGAAAATCAATATCAAATGTTGTTGACTTGATTTGATGAGTGGGAGCGGGAAAGACTCGACCAGTCTAAAAAGAGTTCGTCAACAATTTTTTGTTTTAAGTTGTTGAGCTGAAACAGTCTATCCCAGACTTCAATTTATGTGAGCTGACTGCCGTCAGCTTATATCTCCAACTTTAAAAGGTCTCCTAGACCTTTTAAACTCCCACCCCCGCATAGCTCCAGCAGTCAGAGTGGTGACTGTTGGAGGTTGGAAATGAAGCGAACTCGTTCGCATCAGCCGTAGTGGTCAGATTTGGAGTGTGAAACACGAACTGCTGAGATTTGCTGTGCAAATCTTATCTCTTACCTTTAACAGTCTCCCAGATTGTTAAAGCCAATCAACCACTGCGCTGAGATGTTGACACGAACTCGAGAAGCGAGGCTTGACTTTCTGCCCGGCCTCAGCCTGTTCCCTTGAAAGATAAAAGGAACAGAGTTCTATCTGCATCTGAGCGAAACGAACTACGTTCGCCTATTTCCAACCTTCAAAGGTTCCCCGAATCTTTTTGTAGCGAACTTTGTTCGCCTTATTTCCAACCTCCAAAGGTTCCCCGAACCTTTGGAGCAAGTCGGATTTTGGTTTTCATTGAGTATTAACTCTTTTATTCAACACACACTTTTCTAACATATTCGTTGCTTTTGAAACGCTCCCTGCTTTTCGCTATGATATAATAGCTTTATAGCTACCAACAACTACTTATTGAGTAGGAATTGACTCCATTCCTTCAGCCTATACTGTGGGGAAGTTCTCCAACGTATTCGTATAGATTGTATGGAGCATTTTCGATTAAGAGAGGAAATAAAGTGCTGCGTAGAAATGTAAAAGCCAGGATGGTCAAGTCTATTGGGTGGGAAAATGAAATAATGGAAGTAGAATATGTGTCTGGTCTGATTCATCAATACAAAGATGTATCTGAGGCTGACTACATTCGCTCTCTAACTGGTGCCATTGACAAAAAAGTGAGGCGGATAGGTAAAACCCATGCATTCATCCGAGTGAGTGAATAAACTCTCAGCATTTGGACATTATGTGGACCTGGATACCAAAGACCTATAATATAGACTTGGCTACATCAATCTTGCCAGGACATTTAATACGAACAATCACTCTATTGGAGAAGGGAAAAAGCCGTCTCATTCTTTGAAACGGCAGTTAATTCGCTATAAACTCAGCTAAAATCGAAGCTAAGTGCAAAATATCAAAAGTTAACACCAAAAAAAGCCTATTAAATGGCTCTATAATTTCTGTAGTGGGTAAATCCACTGTAGAGATTATGGAGCCTTTTTTAGTGTAGAAAAAAAGTCCC
>NZ_JBMVJC010000022.1:0-36346 GCF_049893385.1 Streptococcus sp. VTCC 12905
TCATTGTAACATCTCCTTGGATTATGTATGTATTTTACCAAACTATACACAGGTGTTACAACTTAATTATATCAGGTTATGTATTGACTAGATCATTATGGAGTTGTCTAATTACTGTAACTAAAATTGATTTGAATATATTACTAATGATTAGTGCAGTATTAATTTCTGTAAGTTGGCGAATCGATTCTATTAGTAAGATTGATGCAGAAAAAGATACTTCACAGTCAGATTCCGATGTAGAATATTTTAATTTAGTGTATATCAATTCAGCTAAATCTTATGAAATTGCTACTTTGATTGACGGTACTATTAAGACATCGATTCAAAAAGAAAACAGCCATACGATAAATCATAAGAACTCCTTGAAATTTGGAATAAAAAATAGTTTACAATCAGGCTATGAGAATAGTAATGAGTTTACTGCAGGAAACAAGATTAGTGAGAGCTTCGAAATTAAAAGCACTAAATCTACAATCTTCAGAAAAGTTTATGAAATGGCTAAAAATTTTGATATCAAAAAGTCAAAACAAGGAGATTTGGTAAAATTTGATGGTATATCGTTTAATTCAGTAAACGCTCAGGATATATCTCTTATTCTACAAGTATTACAGTCAAGTAAGTTAGATAATCCTAGCACAGAAGGGATTGAGCTAAATATGTCGAACCTACTTTCTACTTTCTTGACTGATTATACGATTGACTATAGTTTTAAGGTAGGAGAGGAGAATTTTTTGGTTCGTTTTCCTTATGGAGAAGTTGAAGGATTTGAAAATGGCTATAGGCATAGTGACTTCCAACTCGGGCAATTTAGTCTAGTCGGAATAGATAGAGGAGAGATTGATTTTTCAGAAGTTAATACAATGTCAACAAAATTTTTAGAGTTTATGAGCAAACAGGCCAAGAAGGATAATATGGCGAAAAATGTGAAAGATATTATACCAAAATCCTCAGTTTCAGAATTAAGTAATACGGAGCAGCCAGAGCTTGAAATTGATTTTAATTATGAGAAATTAACAGGAAAGTATCACTTGATAGATGTTATTGCAGTCATTCAAAAAGTTAATGTGGAGAAAAAAGATGATTTATCTGTATGATCCAACAAGAATTGATGAACTAAAAGAATATTTTTCGGATAATAAAAAAATTGATGTTACTAAGATTCTATCTTACGATTTTACTAATTTAACCGAAATGGAAGATACTTGCAGGAAGAGTGATACTATGGGTGGGATAGTTATAGATTTATCTGCTTTGATGAATCTAAACGCCTATAATAGTCAATATATTGGTCGAGTTTTCTTTTTATTAAATAGGGTATATAGTTCTCCCATTTTTTGGATAAACAAGTTGAGTTATGACACTATTCAAAAAGCGCTACCACTTCTTTTTGAAGATGAAAAGATAAATGAAGATTTTGCCAATCCAAAGGTGCAAAATCTTAAGTCTGACGATGAGATGGTGGATAGTGATAATGTAGAGTTTAGTGATAAAATATCGGTAGCTGTTAATAAACTAATTGGTCATGATCGATTTAAGACTGATTTTGTACAGCAATATACAAATTTTAGATTACTTGAAAGAATCGGTGTCCGAAAGATTTTTTCTGTATTCCTGATTGGTGAGTCTGGAATTGGTAAAACAGAATTTGCCAAGATTTTATCAAAATCACTCTATCCAGAAGAAGAACTAATCAAAATTAACTTTGGTAATTATTCAACAGAAGGAGTATTGAATAGTCTATTGAATGATTAGAAGAACAAGCACACTAAGAAGTTACAAGCTATTTCAGCAGCGATTGATGATTTATAATGCCGAGTAGTCCCAATATGGACTGCTTTTTGAAAGGAGAAACGAAATGCGATTATTTCAGAAAAAGTCACCCAACCAAGATTGTTTCAAGCGCTTGATTCATCGCCTATCTGCCATGTCTGAGAGTGAGCTCATCAAGGTCGAGCAGTTATTGAGCTTAGTCTTTGAATCAAGAGAAGGAGAAGTTTCCTTACCAATTGTATCGGAGAAAAAGGAAGTTCCCCAGGAACCAACACTGGATGATACAATCACAGAGGCCAAGAACAAACTACATACCGAGCAACTAGAGAAACGGATTGAGCAGTTTAAGCAGATGAAGAAGCCAAAATAATGTTCCACCGAAGGAGTAGATATATGAACTGTCAGTTCAGGGACAATTTGAGTCAATTGAGGGAAGTGTATCTGAAGTCTCCGTAGGTATGGTAAAGTAGTCTATAGAAAAGGAGAGAGAACTGATGAAAAAACTCTATAAAAAACTATTTGGCGTTGGCTCAGCTTGGGCTAATATGTGGATTATCATCAATGATTGGCTATTTGATTTGATGTATCGGAGAAAGTGAAGCGCAAAAAGGCTAGGCTCACGTTCGTGTGAGTCTAGCCTTTTTTGAATGCTTAGATACTGGTGACGGTCTTTTCATAGCGAAACAATCGAACAAAGGAATTATCTTTGGGATGTTCTATGGTGAATAGGAAGTAATGATCACGTCGGTCTTTGGCATTTTCCTTATTGAGACGAAAGTAGTTTTTTTGTGACTGTGCCATGGAAACTAAAATATCGTCTGTGAGAAAGGTAAGAGGAACTGTAAGGCAGAATAGCGATAAAAGTCTCTTTCAAAGCGACGATAGCTTTTACTAAAATAGTCTATCTGTAATTCATTTTTCCGAAATTCTAATGGATTCATCTGTGTCCTCCAATCTAATATCCGTTATATCTTGAAGCAGGATGGTGATATAGCCTTCTTGTGTTTTTACCATAATCTGTTTGGGAGATAATTGAGAGATGGTACCTACATATGATTTATTTTGTACTTGTATAAGAGCTACTAATTGCTGGGTATAGAGCTGATTAAGAAGCAAGAGTTTCTCATTTAGCGAAAGCAATGAGTGATACATGACCTTGTGTTTCTCTTTTTCAAGTGAGCTAGCATGAATGAGCAGGAGTTAGTAAAAGTAGAGAAACTACTAGAACTCGAAATTGACGGAGATACAGCAGAGATAACGGTATCAACCAAGGATAGTTTTATTGTTCTTCCACTTCCAAAAGAGGAAAGCCTAGATGATCGTATCGATAAGGCTAAGGCTCGACTTAAGACGGATGAACTTGAGAAACGGATAGAGGAATTTAAGAAGGGGAGAAAGTAGAGATTTTTAGAAGTGTTGATTAATCTTGGATTGTGAATTAATGATATCCTATACCTTTTCCTTTGATAAGATTTTGTGTACTGTTAGTTGACGTCATGTTAAAGAAAGAATGTTACCGATAATAAAATGGTCCCTGTAGATGGAGTTGATATTTTTTATCGTGTCCATTTTGCAGAGGCCATTTTATAAAATAATATTTCTTTTCAGTCTAAAGTAGTTTTGAAGTTAGTTAATTGTTGTCCTTAGAAATATAGAAAAAGCCAACACAAATCGTGCTGACAAAAAAATAGTGAGAATTAGCAGTTTGTTAAAATAAAAGATTCTACATTTTAATAAAATTCGATTAATGACCTAAAAACCATTTTGTCCAGTCCCACATAGTTTTTTACTCCTTTCTTTTATTTTTTTCAAGCATAGTATATCACTTTAAAATTATTTTATTGTCCAATGTCATCATTGGTCAAATTTTAATCAAAATCAGTTATAAAAAAGATTGAAAAGCTAGGAAATGATTGAGTATGTACCGTTTATGATAACTGTGAAAAATTGAAGTACTACTGAATTATAATGTGTTTGTCAGACAGGAAGGCCAACCAATGACAAAAAAATAATGAAAGGAACAGAAAAATGAAAGATGAAAAGAAATTGCTCGAAGAGCTAGAGATTGACATTTTGGAATTGGATGATGTAGAGGGTGTACCAGCTACAGCAGCTTCAAGTGGAAGTGGCGGTCACAGCACATGCGGTTCCACTTCATGTTCTTCATGCTCGTCAAGTTGTGCTTAAGATATAGGATAAGTAAGAAAGGAAGTCATAAAATGAAAGATGAAAAGAAATTATTCGAAGAGCTAGAGATTGACATTTTGGAATTGGATGATGTAGAGGGTGTACCAGCTACAGCAGCTTCAAGTGGGAGTGGTGGTCACAGCACATGCGGTTCCACTTCATGCTCTTCGTGCTCATCAAGTTGCGCTTAAGCGATAGTTTATCATTTGCATCCAATAAACAGAATTATATAGTTTTTTGTGTAATCCTGTATAATTCTGTTTATTTTTTATAGTTATAAAGGAAAGTGAATAGATGGGAAATTTAAAATATGTTGTTCAAGATGATAGCTTACTAGTATCCTATCTTGGAAAAATTCGGAGAGTAGAGCTACCTAAACACCATTCTATAGAAGAACTGATTCACTATATTAGTATTAATAAAGATAAGGTTTTTGGAATAAAACAGACTTTATCAAATCAGTTCTTTATGTATAAAGTTGGAAAATACCTGTTTCGGATTCCTCAGCAGGAGGAAGAGTCTCTAAAACGCTATTTTCCAAAGGCGATACAGCTATCCAGAGAAGAAGAAAAACGTCTTAAACAAAATCTGTTAATAAAATATCTAGAAGGAGCCTATTATGTTGAAATCACTGAACAACAGACAATCCAACAACTAAGGGAAGGAATTTCTATTTATCATGTGTTAGATAAGGCAGAGACAGAATTAACATTACCAACTATTAATCGCTTTCTAGATATTAATATTTTGAAAAATATATATTTTGAAAGTTTAATAGGGACATTTGATATCATTAACAATCAGAGAAAAATCACATTAAAAATTTATACACCTGAAAAAGAAATATATAATTTTGAGGATAATAATATAGATAGACTTATTTTTAAGGCAATTAAGGGGCTAATGGAGTCTAAGTTAAGTTATGAAAATATTGGTATAGGAAGAAGCAAAGAAGAATCCTATAAAGATTATTTGACAAAGCAAGGAAATAATAGTATTCCTGTCTATTGTCAAGACAGTCTTGCTCTACATCTAGGACTTGTGCTTACCAAAAGGAGGGAAAATGAATATTCAGAAATTTATACATGAAATCGTTAAGAATATCCCTAAAAGTCAACCTAAAAAGATTGTCTATCAAGACGTTAACTTATATTTTGGGTCCTTAGATTATTTCCGTTCCTATAGAATTGAAGAGGGGATAATTATTTTTTGGGAGGGACACAAACTGTTTGTCAGTCCGCTTTTCAATAAAAAATATAAGATTTGTAGTCACTGTTTCTTGGAGCACCGTAATCAATTTAAATTAAATGATTTTTTTGGACAGGGAAGTAAAGTTGTAGAGATTGACGGCAATAATTTATATTCTGAGAAACTACTTTATGCTATTTCTCAACTAGTTCAGTTAAAATTTGAATCTCCGTTGTTTGATTACTTTATTATTGATGATTATCGCATTTCTAGACACCAGTTCTTTAGAATAGCTAATTGTGATACTTGTATTTCTAATGATAAAAAATGTGATAACAATATTTTTAACAGTATTTATGAATGTCAAGCATCTTCATTAAGGGAAAAATTAGGAGACTATTCGCGATATATTCAACTAGATAATAAGGATACTGGATTTTTTAGAAGAGAATTAACAACTCTTTTAAATAATGCAGTGACTGTAGAATTACAGTATCCACTTTCTCAGAGTGAAATGATTTCAGGGATTGGGATTGATACTAGCTATAAGAAAGCGAGATCAAAAGCATTTTTGGAAGCCATGGAGCGGTATAGTGGAATAATTTCAAAGGGACAGAAACGCTTATTTTTCTCTTTAAATGACCTCAGTAGAGAAGTAATTGATTACTTAAATCCGAATGAATATTTGTCACTTCTAGGGAAAAATAAGATAAATCAAGACACAAAAATTCATTGGTTATCTGCTCATAACTATCAAACTCAAAAAACTACCTTAATACCCGAAGATTTTATTATTTATAAGACGGAAAGGAAGCCTATAAGTCAAAAGTTAATAAACATGAGTTCGAATGGACATGCTCTTGGAAATACATATAAAGAAGCAGTTATCTTCTCACTTTTTGAAATGTATGAACGCGATTACTTTTTGTTCCATTGGTATGAAAGGAAGTCTCCGAAAGAAGTAAACCTGTCAAGCATTTTTGATTTGGAGATAAATCACTATTTGAAGCTTATCAAAAATTTAGGTTATGAGATTTCAATTTATCAATTACTTTCCAGTAAAGTGATGAGCATATATTGGGCATTTGCTCGTGGGAAAAATAGCAACAAATTTGCAACCTATTCAACAGCTGGGGCGCATTTATTTGGAAAAACAGCAATTATTTCAGCCCTAAAGGAGCTATATTTTGCACTATATGCCTATGATCAAGATGTTGTGCTAATTCAAGAAAATGGACATCGTATGCGTCCTCAGGATATTACTACAGTGGCTGACCATGCAATCTATTATTCAGTAGAGGAAAGAAGTCAAAATTTTGATTTTTTGAAGGACGCAGAGATTATAGATTTTGGAGTCGAGAGCGACTACAGTATTGACGTAGATACTTACTATTCAATACTACTTGAATTTACAAATAAAAAATTTGGAAATTTCTATATTGTAGAAAATACTCCAATTGGCTTAAAGGAAATTGGTTTATGTGAAGTGAAGGTTTTTGTTCCAGGGATGCAAGATATGAATTTTGGTTATGAAAATCAGTATATCAATCATCGAAGAGTTCGAGTATCTAATCATCGGGAAATTCCGATACATCCCTTTCCATAATATTTTAACTTAGAAAGGCAAAAAATGAATTTAATTGAAATTAATAATTTGAGAAAGAGTTTCGATACAAAGGAAGTCTTGAAAGGACTGGACTTAGATATAGAAACAGGGAAAGTCTATACTTTGCTAGGGAAAAATGGTGCAGGTAAGACAACTTTTATAAATATTATGCTCGGACTTATCAAAGAAGATGGAGGCTATAGGACAACGAATCTAAATATCAAAAAAGATGTTGGAGTAGTCTTTCAAGAAGATTTTTTTTCAAAAGATATTATAGTTGCGGACTTAATTAAGTTACAGGCTTCATTTTTCCATAGGAAAGTTGATATTGATGAGCAGCTTAAAAATATGGGATTGGAAAAGGAGAAATATCAGAAAACAGGAACGCTATCTGGTGGACAAAAACGGAAACTTTCCTTCTTATTGGCTACCTTACATGACCCTAAACTCTTAATTTTGGATGAGCCGACAGCAGGTATGGATTACGATAGTGTGGAAAAATTTGTGCAACAAATTAAAAAATTAAAAGCTGAAGGAAAGACTATTCTTTTAATTACGCATGATTTGTACCAAATTGAGTCATTTGCAGACTACATCTTACTGTTGAACGAAGGTATTTTTGAAGAAAACATTCCAGTTAATGATATGTTTGTAGAAGTACTGTATGAATTTCCAAGAGAAATGATAAAACAAGATATTCCAAAAGAAAAGTTGTTCTATGTAGATGCACAAAGTGTAGTTGTAAATACTTTCCACGTTCAAGAAATAATTGCAGAAAATAAAATCACTGATTCAGAAATCTTCAAACGTCGCAAGCAAGTTGTTGATATTTTTAAACGTATTTCATTTGTAGAGGGAGAAAAATAATGATTTCAATTGTACAACAGATTAAAAATAGCTTACAAAATAAGCGGTTTGTTATTTTTACTATTTTGTTTCCAGTAGTATTTTACGTCTTTTTCATAAAACAGTTGAACTACGTAAATACAGAAGATAGTGGAATGATTGCTCTGTTTTCAGCTATGTTTGGAATTGCGGGAAGTGGTTTGAATACCTTCAGTCAAAAAGTTTCAAAAGACAAAGGGTATTTCCGTATTATGGATAAAGTCTCCCCATATTCTTATATACATTATATGTTTGATAGTGTCTTGGCGCAAACTATTTTAAACATTATGATTTTATTCTTCATAACCTTGGCGGGGGTATTACTTGGGAATTTAAAAGTAACGGTTTCTTATCTTTATATTGCCAGTTTGTTACTCTATTTTGGCTTTTATTATATTGTGATTGGTTTTCTACTGGGAACGATATTTAATGATGAAACATTGGCTTCTGCTTCTATGCCGATCTTCTTCGCTTTTATGATGTTGAATCTTACACCAAATATTATAAGTACAATGAAGATGCCAGAAATCATCGTAACAATTCAAAAATTCTTTCCTGGTTATTATTACAATGAGGTACTTTTATATAAAACTGCTGAAAAGTTCTTACAAGCTTTTCTAGTAATTTCGTTTTATGTTTTTATTGCTGGACTTGTGACAGTTGCTGTGAATAAATTTTTACAGATAAATAGGAGAGAGTAATGAATAAACTTGTTTCAGAACAGTTATTTGCACACTACAAGTGGTTGCATCAACAGCCTGAGCCAGGCTTTTCTGAGGACAAAACAAAGGATTATGTAAAACAAAATTTACATAAAGTTAATCTTGAAAAAATTTCTGATGGAAGATTAGGATTAATTTATCAATATAGAGGACGAGAAGGACAAAGTAAACATTTTGACTTAGCTTTTCGTTCAGAATTGGATGCTGTAGAAATTAACGAGAGAGATCAAATTTATTACCATGGGTGTGGGCATGATGCCCATACCAGCATTCAATTAGAACTGGCAACCTATGTAGCTCAAAACAAACCAAATCTAAATATCTTATTTATTTTTCAGGCTAGTGAGGAAAAGTATGGCGGTGCAAAAGAAGTTTGTAAATTTCTGAAGAAAAACAAGATTTCAATATCAAAAATTTATGCTCTCCATGTTACCTCGGATTTATATTCTAATTATGTATCAATTAATAAGGGAGATGTTCTAGCAGCAGGTTTGACATGTCGTTTAAAACTCTTATTAAAGGATAGTGGACATGTAAGCCAACATGGAGAAAGTGCAGCAAGGCTATTTGCTAAGTTGGTTTTGTTGTCAGAAAAAATGAATGAACCAGATTTTCATTGTACAATTACAAATTTTTCTTCTAATGGGTCTCACAATGTATCTCCCACAGAACTATCTTTTAATATTACTTTTAGAGGAAAAACTGCTGAAAAGTGCAAGATTAAACAACAAATTTTTTTGAACCAGTTGAATGTTGAGTATCAAAATGAAGTCGTTATGAATTACCCTGTGTTACACAATGATGCAGAGCTCTATGACTGGGTTTATCAAAAATTGTCTCAAAGTGAATTCATAAAGGTAGTAGAGACTCCTTTCATATTTTCTTGTGATGACTTTTCAGTTTATGGTAAGGAATTGGATGTGGCGACGTGCTACTTCTTTATTGGCGCCTATAACAAGGGTCACGCTATCCATACCCAGGAATTTATAACCCCAAAAGCTACTTTGCTACGAGGTTGGTATGTAATGATATTATTGGTTGAAAAGGAGAATGAACGAATCAATGGTTAAAAATATCTATTATAGAAAAACAAACTTTCCAAATAAAGAATTTTCTAAGATTTTCCAAAAAGATTTTTTTCGAATGCTACGCACTCAGCATTTTGAACACTCTCACTTACAGGAACAGGCAGAGGTGATCCGTAAAACAGGGATTGAGGAACTAAATCGGTCGATTCAAGATTTTCCAGAAAGTAAAAACAAACAACAACTTCTTAAATTTTTACATGATTTTTATAATAACCGAGGCGAGGTAGCTAATAAATATCATAAAATATCTGCACTACTTCCATCTGAACTTATAACTATCTTTGATTCTTATTTTGAATATCAAAGACAAATTTTAGAGATTGAAGGCAAGATAGAAAAGCTGGTTCATCGACAATATCTAAATGAGAAACAGTTAATTATTGAAGGTGTATCTAGGTATGCTGATTTTATTCAAAATACAAAGATGATTGATAAAAATCTTTATCAAAAAGTAGAAAAATTACTTAAAACAGATGTTGAAAAACATAATAAAAAGCAACGTCAGCTGGATATTTTCTTGTATAACTACTTTGCTCGTATTGGCGCTAAAACAAGTCCGTTAGGCTTATTGGGGACAACAGGGGTATATGGACGGGAGTCGTTTGATTTAAAGAAAAATATCGTTATGTCGGTGAATTCTTCTATTATTTTGAAGCTATTTGATTGTATTTATCTAAATCCAAACTATCAGCCAAGCTTAACATTTAAACTAAATGAAACTCTTATATATAAAGATGGGAAATATTATATTACCGTTTTCAATGATGTAGCAGGAAAAAGTCTCTATCGTAATCGTCAAGAATTGGTTACTCTTTCTGAAAATGAGAGTTTAAATGGGATTCTAGGTCTATTTAAAGAACAACAAGTGTTAACGGGGGACACTCTTCTGAAATATTTGTCACAAAATGCTCAAGAAGGATATCTGCCAAAATTGTTGGAAAACCGTGTATTACTTCCAGCAGATCAGATTAATATTGTCGGCAATCAGAGTATATCAGAAGCATTGCTTGAAAAATTAAAAGAACTGTCTCTGGACCTGTTCTCAGATGAGATTACAGAATTTGAAAAAGTAGTTGACTTGGAAAATGAAGTTTTTTCTTGGGAAGCCTATGATCAATTGACAGAAGTAATTCACAATATTGTTCAAACTTATGGTATAGAAGGTTTTAATAAGTCTACTTACGTTTCAATTGATATGGTTACATCACAAAATGATACTTATTTGGAAGAACAGGCTAAAGTTGTAAAAGCAAACCAGAAAATTATAGAAGACTTATCAAAATTTATTTCTATTTTTGATATTTCAACTCGTAGTAAATATTTAGCTTATGAAATGCTTAAAACAAATTATGGAGGAGAGTTTATACCTCAAGATGCGAAAGAAATAAGTAAATTTTTACGAGATTTGGCAGCAACACTTTTTCAAAGAGATGGTTATTGGATGGAATCTTTTGGATATTTAGGGACTTTTTACAATCATCAAATTGATAACCAACTCTTGGCATTAAAGAAGAATATTGTTCAACAACTATTAGTACAAGATTTGGGAGATGGCTCGGATCTTTTGATTTCATATGAATTATTGAGAGATTCATATGAACAATTAGAAAAACTAGTAGGACGGACTCATGCATCTCGTGGTTACTTTTTGCAAGTAAGTCCAGAAAATAAAATTGTTTTCAATCATATCTATAAAGGTTATGGAGTTTATCGCAGAAGATTCAACCATTATCTTCCGAGGGAAAATGAGTCTTATGGATTAGATGGAGAATTGGTTGACATTCCTATGACGTTTGGCTTTAATGCAAATATTCGAGAAAGTACGGATAAAACCTTACATTTACCCTTGGGAGATTTGACTTTGACAAGTACTAAGCAGTTGACATGGTTAGATCTGGGGTTTAGGCTTTCAAAAAGATCAAAAGAGATTGAAGTATTTGAGAAAGCAACAGGAAATATTGTATATCCGCATTTCTTAGGCAGTTTGATTACTGTTGCCCTTCCATCGTTAGTTGCAGTCTTTAATTCTATTACACTTAATGATTCCATTTACTTTGACTTTGGGGAACTTTTGTTAAGACAAAAGCTAGAAAAAGGTTCACAAGAAAAAATCGTACTGCCTAGAATTTACTTTGAAAATAAAAACTTGATTTTATCTAGAACAAAATGGTACATCACTTGCAAAAAGTTGCATGCTATTCTTGATAAAGATAGTTCGATGGGGATAAAATGGCTAGAAGTAGTTGATTATTTTGAAAAAGAAGAGTTACCATTATCTTTCTTTATAAAAGATTTTTTTGAAAACTATAATCAAGATTCAGAACTGATAAAAACAAAACCACTCTACATTAATTTTAATTCTTTCTTGAGTTTTAAAGCTTTTGCTGGTTTGTTGAAAAAGAAGAATAAAATTTTAATTGAAGAAACCTTGCCAGAATGCATTGATGCGGAAACAGATACAATTACAGAGTTGATTTTTGAAACAGATGACTAAAGAATTAGGAGGGAACATGGAGTATAAATTATCAGTATTTATCAATAATTTGTTTTTTTCAAATAAGTTGATTAGTAAAATGTATTCTTTGCTTAATGAGAAAGATATGACTGATGTTTGGATTAAGAAATCTATTCAAAATGGGCATCATATTGAATTATATAGTCATAATATTGCAGATATAAATGTATTAAAGAGTTTCTTAGTTAGTGCATTGGAAGACTATACACCTATCAATATTGAAGAATCAAAATTGAAGAAACAAATTATGTCTGTCTCAAGTGCTGAACACACGGAAGCTGGACTAAATATTCAGCCAGACGGTTCGCTATTGTTAGAAGAAATTGGAACACCTACAGAAGGAAGTAGTCTGAGTTCTCTAGAGACACGACTAGTTGTTGAAAAGAAGAAAATGGAACTGATTCTCTATCTAGAAAAAATCGGCTTTTTCAATAAAAGTGAGGCTCAGCAAAATATTCTATTGACAAAACTTTTTCTGAATTTGGGAATGCTCTTTAATAATAACTTAAAAATGGGCTATCTATCAATGAAATCAAACATTCTATTCTTTAATCTACAACTTGAAAGCTTAAGGGATACTATGTCACAGGAAAACTATTATCGTTATCATCAGTTAGTCAACTCCCTATCTTTAGATGAACGAACATTCATTTATGAAAGTATTGAAAAATTTTTAGAGGAAAACAAAGAATCTTATTTTAAAATTTTTATCGAAAACCTTTATCAATTTTTTTCTGATGAGCTGGATGAGGGGCACTTATTTTACCAAAACATGAGTGATGCAGAAAGTTTTCTTCAATGGGCTCGAGAGAATGGGCAGCTAACAGAGTTTCATAAGAATTTCTTTACTAATCAAGATTTTTTAACACAACATTCATCACTTCCTTTTGTACTTTATCGATACACAGTTGATGTTCTATATCAGGTTATGCCACTATTAAACGTAAATCCGCTACGTAAACAGAAAATTACTAAGATGGTTTGTGATAAAGTTGAGATAGGTTATGGTATAACTTGGGAGGACAGTTATGCCATGATGCAGAAGCTTTTTAAGAAGAAGGTGGAGTAAATGCATATTTTAGTTGAAGATGGAGAGAGATATTTTTTTGATGGAACTTATTACAGGAAATTTCTCTCAGAAAATAAGGGAGAGAAACTACGTAAAACAAATGATCAAAACTTCATTTATTCAGTGAAAGCTCAAAATGTAAAATTCATATCACTTCCTTTTGAGTTAGTGAGTGTAGAAAATCTTTCTGAGATTCCCACGTTAGATAGAAATGACTGTAAAAAAATAGTTGAATTCTTTTCCAAAAATATGTCAAAAATTTTTGACCAAATAATGGCGGTTAGTCAAGAATTAAACCAAATTGAAACATCTACTTTTTCAGATGGAGTTAATTCTACAAGCGGTAAATCAATAGTCAAGGTATTAGCTGCTCAACTACTGCGTTCTTATTTGAGAGAACAGGGTATGAAAGTGCGGGTAGACTTTGAACGTAATCCTAGGAGAAAAGGTATGTATGTAAAATTGAATTTTCTCAAAGAAAAAGACATTTATTGTGAGGTAATACATGAAAACAAAATTAATTACCAATGATTCATTTTTTGATGAGAACCATTTGTGGACTTTGGAAGATGGGAAAAAGTACGCTATTTTGGTGGTAGACCGTATCTTTTTCTTCACAAAGGAAGAAAGCTTTCTTGAAGATTTTTTATACACTATTGCTTTGTACCAAAACTCAAAAACAAAAAATTTGCTGAGCAGCATGTTTTCTGCAAAATATCAGAATAGTGAATCAGCAAAAGAGTTAGCGAAAACTCTCATGGAACAAATTGTTTTTAAGACCGGACAGGTTGGAATTTTAGATTTAGAACACCAGAAATTATCATATTTTCATATTATAAAGAAGAGGAGTGCTCATACAAGGAGTCAGTTAAGCATCAATCAGCTATTGGCAAAAAAGAATCTTGAGAGTTCAACTGGCTTTCGGGTAAAAACTATTAGGGAGTTGTCTAAGAATGCACAACGATTTTTGGACTCAACAGTAGTTCATCGTAAATTCTATGACTTGGATTCAGATTATTTCCCAGGTGTGGGAATTGAATATGCTGTAACAGATAAGTATACAGAGTGTGGCTACGGTCGTTCTTCATCGTTTCAAGATTCGACCAACATTGCTCAGTTAGAAGCTATTGAGAGGTATTCCTCTCTGTATTATCCATACAAAGTAAAGGATATATATGGCAAATTTTCAGATTTTCCAGATGCTATTCATCCTGATAAATTTATATTACCGTCTTCTGATAAAAATCCATTTATACCTTATCAAGATAATTTGGAAATTTACTGGACAGAGGCAGAGTCTTTGAAAAAGAAGAAAACTGTATTGATACCTGAACAATTAGCTGTATATGGAGACTCATTTTTTAGAGATAAAAAAAAGCAACATCGCTTTATTTATGATAGTTCGAATGGCGTTTCATTAGGAGGGGCTTTTGAGGAAGCGGTTCTGTATGGACTTTTGGAGTTAATTGAGAGAGATAACTTTTTAACAACCTGGTATGGAAGAATTCCAGTCGAGGAGTTAACAATAGATTCTTTAGGGTTGTCTGAGGATACTCTTAAAGCAATTAGGTGTGCTCAACAAGATGGTTTTGATGTTAGAATTTTTGATATTTCAATGGAACTAGGTGTTCCTTCCTTCTGGGCTTTGGTAAGAAATTTAAAAGACCATAAGATGTACGCATATACAGCAGCAGGAAGTAACCCTATCCCTCATAAGGCCGCAGAATCAGCTTTGTTAGAAGCATTAGTTGGAATTAAAATCCACGATAATATAAATTCTAAATTTGGAGTGAAGGTTCCTAGGGAAGTTACTGAAATGGAAGATCATGTGAACTACTATTCTAGTATTCAGCACAAATCAGCATTCGATTTTTTAAAGACTTCTCGTATAACCAATTTATTACCACAAAAATATATTCAAGAAAATAATATAAAGTCATACTTACAAGTAGTGATTCAACGAGTATTAGAAAAATATGAAGATATTTATGTGGTTAATCTTACTTCAAAAGAAATGGAAGAACTTGGTATCTATACTGTGAAAGTAATTGTACCAGGGCTACTACCTGTAACTTTTGGAGTACAAAATGAACGAGTTTCCATGCGTCGTATCAATCAAGAAAGGAGTAGGAGAGGTCTTGGGGAAGTGAGACTAGTTAGCCCATATCCCCATCCCTTTCCATAATAAAATATGGAAGAAATTGAGAAGTGGTTATCTTATCATATTTTTTGTCACAATCCGATTCACCACGACAAGATTATTTGTACTCTAAATAACTGGGCATCCAAAGAAGACTTTGCATGTTTTTTCTTCATCCGATATTGGGAGGGAGGACCTCATATTCGTTTTCGAATAAAGACTGCAAACTCATCTAATAAAGATTATCACAAAATCCTATCGGATTTATTACACTCAGAACTCTCTTTTACTGAGGTAACATTAACAAAAGAGCAGTACTATAAAGGACATAAATTAGATGGTAAAAAAATTCCGATGGGAAACTTGCCCTGGTATGGAAATAATTCCATTGTATTGATACCGTATGTTCGAGAAAATGAGCGATATGGAGGTCGTGAGGTGATAGAGCAAGCAGAGTCTGTTTTCTATCATTCTAGCCAGCTAGTATCCAAAATGTTAGAAGATTGTATGAATTGTCACATAATGATTCGAATATTATTTTATATATATATCTATGAACAAGTAAAAGCAGCAATAATAGAGAAGAATTTTGATTTTGATTATGAACAATTTTATGAAAATTGCTTCTCCTATTGGAAAAAACTATATGATTTGAATGGTGAAAGTTATGTTTCGGACGCTGTTACTTCTATAGGACGTTCATTTGAAGGGAAAGAAGAAAAAATTGAAACAACATTTTCATTCATCCAACCAGAAATTAGGAATTTGTTTATTACAAGTTTAATTAAATATTTGGAAGAGGTCTGTCAACTTAGAGGCAAGAAAATGATGCGGTCAGTTCTCTTTTCTCAGATGCATATGTTTGCAAATCGGTTGGGTATCCCTATTGAATATGAATGTGCTGTCTATGGATATTATCATACAAAAACACCAACTACAACTTCTCAGAAAGGAGTATAAATGAAAAAAGTATTATTAAACGAAGAAATGTATTACACTCCAAATTTTGATTATGAGCAATTGAAAAAGCGTCGAAAAAAATTTGCAACTAATCGTATCAATTGGTTTATGAACAACAGCCCAAAACAAGATTATCAATTTCCAAAAGATAATATTACAGATTTTGATAATAAGAAGCTATATGATTATTACCAAGAAGATGTAAAAGGTAATCCAATTCGAAAACTATTTGAAAATAGACGGTCGACTCTATTAAACTCTTTTGATGGTAAATGGAATAGTGAAGAACTATTTGAGCTATTGACGATTGCTGTAGGTCCTAATCCACAAAAAAGAGTATATCACGGGGAGGATCTAATTCTAAGAAATTATCCTTCAGGAGGTGCGCTATTTCCAGTAAAACTTTATATCTTTGTTAAGGATGTTGAGGGAGTTGACTCGGGAGTTTATTACATCAGTCCTCAGTTAAAAAAATTAGTTAAAGTAGAAAATAAAAAAGAGATGATATGGGACAATCTATTCCCAATGACTCTTTACAAAATAGATGCACTTAGCAATTCGACAGAAAAACTTAGTTTTGCTGTATTCATGGTTGCTGACTTTAAAGAATCATTTAAAAAGTACGGTGAATTGTCTGAGCGTTTAGCATTTTTTGAGGCTGGACATGTCGCTCAAAATTTGCAACTTGTGTCTAGTTACCTTAATAAAAAATCACTTCCAGTTTGTGGATTCTTTCCTGAGGAGATTGAAAAACAAATTGGAATTCAAAACAGTGACACAGAGTATTGTATCTATGGAATATTATTTGGATGAAAAGGAAGATAGAAAATATGCTTTTAAACCCTTTTTTAACAGTCAACCAGAAGCAAGACACCTATTATTTTTCAGAGAAATACGCGAAAACACAAAAACCATTTCTCACTTTGAAAACTCCAAAAAGATTAGATGAATTATTAAGAGATTGTCAGTTTAATCAAAAAATTAGCCAGCATCTCCAATATTCATTTGCTGTTTCAGATGAAAAAAGAGAATTTTTCTCCATGTTAGAGGAAAATGTAGCACTTTGTTCTACGTTGGTAAATAAAACGATGCTGGCCAAATTCTTAATGTTAAGATTACATGGTGCAACAATTGAACTACAAAACTACAGCCAGTTAAATTTAGAAGACTTAAAAAATATGCTTGAAGTACATTTTGGAACTGAAAGTGAAGTTATTGTTATAGTTTATGATAAAAATAGTCGTCTTGAAGAAATTAAACCACTAACTAAGCGTCGTCTGGTTCTTCTCTTTGAAGTTTTTGAAGGAGAATTATCAGGAGTTGGACCTTTTATTGAAATGGATGCTGATACCTCAGACTTAGATTACTTTCTGGAAGATAAAGTGGTAGAAAAAAAAGTTAAGAAAACAGAGGAGTACTGGAATCGGTCAATCGAAGAAGTTGTATTAGATACCACGCTATCAGCTATTACAGATTATTTTTCTGATTATATTACAGCATCTTCTCCATTCATGTATCGTAAAGTAACAATAGGCCAAGATGGTCTTTGCCTCTGTGAAAATTATTTTCGCAATTAAATTGTTAAAAATATAATGATTGAGCTTAGGCCAAAAAATTTTTAGTTAATAAAATCTAAACTATACCAACCAGACAAATAGAATAACGAACAACAGCAGCCTAATTTAAAGACTACTGTTGTTCATTTGTGTTTTAAGCATCAGAATTTTGTGGCTCTTTGCATGTAGTTTTTACTGTTTATGAGTAAGAACCAATTCATCCTTGACATCTTGTTGTTAGCGCATTTTTAAATAAAAAATAAACAAACTAAGACACAAGAATTAATTTTCTTCATGCTTAGCTTGGGAGGTTCTTCTGAGTTACTGTAGAAACGTATCAATGTAGTCTTTTACCATTTCTAAAAGATAAGTATAACTGTAGTTGGCAGATAGGTTAATGATCCCGAGGAGTTCCAAGTGATTTTTAAAGAGATAATGGTAATCAACTTCTGAAGTTAAGAGTACAACTTGTGCAGTTGTTTCTTTTTTTCTTATATGCTTCACCTTTGTTTTATAATTACTTTTCTTTAAAATTATGATAAAATATAAGCTGGAGAAATTCCGTGAAATCTTTATTGTATTAAAGAGGATATTTATCTTGCAATCAATCTTCTTTTGTTTACAGTATCGTTTTATTGCCAGAAATACCTTCAGCGACATTATTAGTTGTTGAATTGATTTTGGCATATCTTCCTCCTTTTCTATATGAATATTTCTATTATAATTTTTTAAGTTGAGAAATTTTATTTTTATCAGAAACAGTTTTTATATTGTCATTATCAGTCTATATTTTTAGCTAGGAGAAAAGAATGATTAGCATTTTTGTTTTAGAGGATGAATTTTTACAGCAATCACGTATTGAAAAAATTATATCAGAGATTGCATTGAGACGTTCTTGGAAATTTAAAGGACCTGAAATTTTTGGGAAACCTTCTCAACTGATAGACGCAATCGTTGAACGTGGCTCTCATCAGCTTTTTTTTCTCGATATTGAAATAAAAGGAGGAGAGAAAAAAGGATTAGATATTGCTAGACAAATTCGTGATAAGGATCCTCATGCTACGATTGTATTTGTTACAACGCATTCAGAATTTATGCCTGTCACTTTTAAATATAAAGTAGCTGCTTTGGACTTTATCGATAAAGCTCTAGAAAATGCTCAATTTGTTGAACGGATTGAATCCGCTATTGAATATACCTTGGAGAAAGTAGGTATGTCTGTTGCTCAGGATGCTTTTAAGTTTGAAACATCATTATCACAAGTCCAAGTTCCTTTTAATAAGATACTGTATTTTGAGACTTCACCGACAGTTCATAAAGTTATTTTACATACCATTGATGAGCGCCTAGAGTTTTATGCAAGCATCTCAGAAATTGAAAAGGCAGATGAGCGACTTTACCGCTGTCATAAATCTTTCGTTGTTAATCCTGGTAATATTGAAAAATTAGATAAAGAGCAGAAGATTGTTTATTTTAATGGTGGCAAAAACTGTTTTGTGTCTCGTGTGAAAATGAAAGGATTGAAAGAACGGATTCAGTAGCCAATAGGCAAATGGGATAGAATATGAAGGAGAACTAATGGAACAACTATTTGAAAATTTGAATTTTTTTGCCCATATTGTTGTGATATTACTGTTGTATCAACAAATTAGCGGAAATAAGTTTCAGTGGTATTGGTTTGTTATTTTACCTGTAGCCTTCAGGGGGCTCTTCCTTGTTATTCCACCGATTGCCTATATTACATATTTTTTTTATCTACCTATCTATTCTCTTTATTTAAACAAATATGGCAGAAGGTTATTAGATATTTTTTTTGGTTTTTATCCTATTGTGGTGGAAAGCCTCTTTGGTCGTATGCTAGCTTTTTATTTGTTTCCTATACTTGGATTCGACCAAACAATTATCTATACTGACGGAAGGATAAATTTTTTAATAGAGATTTTAATTTTCCCGTTATATTTCTATTTAACTAAGTCAGTAAAAATTAATTTTGATAACTTAAAAAGAGGGGCTAAAAAAAATTGGTTGAATCGTTATTTTGTTTTGATGAATTTATCTATGATTGTCTATTTGTTCGTTCTTCAATTTCTAGTAATTGGAGAAGAGTTTATCCCAAATGCATTGGAGCACCGTGAACACTTAGTAGGAATTTATGTTGTTATATTCTTTGTTATGCTCATTTATTTGAATTCAACATTGACAGAGAAATTAGAAGAAGAGTTGCTTTATCAAAAAGATAAACAACTCGAGGAACTATCCTTGTATAGTCAACATATTGAATCTCTCTATAATGAGATTAGAAGTTTTAGACATGATTACATCAATGTTCTAACTAGTATACAATACGGAATTGAAATGAAAGATATCGATGCTATTCAGGAGGTTTATGAAAATGTTTTGTCAAAAACAAAGAAAAAATTTTCTGATAGTCAGTATGATTTTGCCAATCTATCTAAGATTAGTAATCCAGCAATTAAAAGTGTTATTTCTGCCAAATTACTAGAGGCACAAAGTAAAGGTATTGAACTTCATATCGAAGTTGAGGGAAAAGTCCATCTAGCGAATATGGATACATTAGATTTTATTATCATCTTATCTATCCTTTTGGATAACGCTATTGAAGCAACGGAATTATCAGTTAAACCGTCCTTGATTTTGGCCATATTTGAAGAAAAGGATACGGAATTTATTATTGTTGAAAATTCTATAGTACAAGACAAAGTTGAGATTTCTAATATCTTTAATCATGGATTCTCTTCTAAGGGAGAAGGGAGAGGGATTGGCTTAGCAAATGTTCATAGTATTTTAGATAAATATCCTGCAGCTTCAATTAAGACAAAAAGTCGAAACTATTCCTTCAAACAAGTTATTGAAATCAGAAGAGTTTGAGATAGAAATTGCAAGTGAGCTGGATATTGGATTTTCGGATTATTTTTTAACTGTTGTATATTATATTTAAAAATTTTGATACCCATTTATCTAAAAAAGAGATGTATCAAGGCAATCACATGTGACTCAGTTGGCGTCGCGCGTGATTGTTTTTTTATATTTTGATAATGTGATAATTTTTCCAAATTATTCTTGTTATTCTTATGTCATACTCAGGAAAATTATGTTTGATTTTTCACTGGGGGTTTGGGGGCGGAGCCACCAAGTTATTATATCGTTGGCTGTCAAAACTGAAGGGTTTTGGTCGGCTGGCGATATGATTTTTGGGTTATTGTGGACACAATAACTGAGCTCGCAAAGACCGAACAAGAAGAGAGTGAGGTCTTTAGGAAGCGTACTGACAATGTGAGGCAGCCTGACACTGTCAGACAAGTATAATGTTGAAAGGATAGTAGGATGGGACAAGAAATTAAGTTAATCCGTAAGCAATTTAGGGTCACAAGACAAGAAGAAAAACAGATAAAAGAAATGATGAGGGAACAAAAACTGGATAGTTTCTCAGAATTTCTTCGTCAAAATTTGTTGAAAAAGAATTATCAGGATAGAATTTTTGAAAGTTGGTTCTCCCTTTGGCAGTCTCAAAAGTTTGAACAAATTAGTCGAGATGTGTATGAAGTTCTAGTTGTCGCAAGAGAAAATCATCAAGTGACTCAAGAACACGTCTCAATCTTATTGACTTGCGTTCAAGAATTGATTGCAGAAGTTAATCAAGCACAGCCACTCAGTCGTGAGTTTCGTGAAAAATATGTGGGCTAGGAGGGAGTAATGGTTTATCGTTATCGTACCAATCTCAAAAAAGTATTTCTAACAGATTCAGAGTTACATCAATTGAATGAACGAATTGCTAAGAGTCATTGTCAAAATTTTTCAGTCTATGCTAGAAAAGTTTTGCTCAATCCCAATATGTCTTTTATCACAATTAACACGGATACTTATGATCAGTTAGTGTTTGAATTGAGACGGATTGGAAATAACACTAATCAAATTGCGCGTGCTATTAACCAAAGCCATTTGATTTCTCAGGAACAGTTACAAGAATTGAGTAAAGGAGTCGGAGAGTTAATTAAGGAAGTGGATAGAGAATTTCAAGTGGAAGTGAAAAGACTGAAGGAGTTCTATGGTAATCACTAAGCATTTTGCGACGCACGGAAAAAAATATCGTAGGCGTTTAATTAAGTATATTCTCAATCCAGATAAAACGGACAATTTGAAATTGGTATCTGATTTTGGCGTTAGCAATTACTTAGACTTTCCCAGCTATGAAGAAATGGTAGAAATGTACAATGTCAACTTTACCAATAACGACAAGTTGTACGAATCCAGAAATTACCGACAAGAAAAACATCAACAAAATATCCATGCCCATCACCTCATTCAATCATTTTCTCCTGAGGATAATCTGACACCTGAAGAAATTAACCGCATTGGTTATGAGACCATGATGGAATTAACAGGAGGTCGCTTTAAGTTTATCGTAGCGACTCATACAGACAAAGATCATGTTCATAATCACATCCTAATCAACGCCATTGACCGTAATTCAGATAAAAAGTTGATATGGAATTATGCCTTGGAACGAAACCTTCGTATGATTTCAGACCGCATTTCTAAAGTGGCTGGAGCGAAAATTATTGAAAAACGTTTCTCCTACCGTGTCTATCAAAAATATAGGCAGTCTAGTCATAAATTTGAATTGAAGCAACGTCTTTATTTTTTGATGCAGCACTCAAAGTCCTTTGATGATTTTTTAGAAAAAGCGGTGCAGTTACATGTTCATATTGATTTTAGTCAGAAGCATAGTCGATTCATGATGACAGATAGAGCAATGACAAAACCAATTCGAGGACGCCAACTCAGTAAACGAGATTTATATGATGAAGAATTTTTTCGTACACATTTCGCCAAACAAGAGATTGAAAGTCGATTAGAATTTTTGTTGAACCGTGTTAATTCTTTAGAAGAGTTACTAACAAAAGCAAAAGAATTGAATCTAACCATTGACTTAAAACAAAAAAATGTAATCTTTATACTTGAAGAAAGTGGAAAGCAATTCAGTCTGAGTCATAAAAAAATAAGTGATAAGAAATTATATGATGTCAATTTTTTTCAAGATTACTTTAAAAATATGGAAGTTGGTGATTCAGAAGGATTAGAGAATTTACAGGAACAGTACCATGCTTTTCAAGAAGAACGAGATAAGGAGAAGGTAGCCGCTGAAGAAATTGAGGAAGCCTTTGAGGAATTTAAGGAAAAACGAGATGCCGTTCATGAATTTGAAGTGGAACTTGCAGAGCACCAAATAGAGAAGTTAGTTGATGCGGGGATTTATATCAAAGTGGCATTCGGTATCAAACAGAGTGGTCTTATTTTCATTCCCAACTATCAATTAGATATTCTTGAAGAAGAGAATCAGACAAAATATAAAGTCTATATCCGTGAGACAGCCTCATACTTTATCTACAACAAAGAACATTCGGATAAGAATCAGTATATAAAAGGACGAACCTTGATTAGACAGCTAACCAACGATAGTCGAGTAATACCATACAGACGACCGACTGTTGAAAGACTTCAAGAAAAGATTTCTGAGATTAACCTCTTGATTGAGTTAACAGAGATAGACAAAAAATACCAGGATGTTAAAGACGAGTTGGTCACAGAAATAGCAGAGCTAGATACCAAACTGAATCAAACCAATGAAAAAATCGCCACCTTAAACAAGATGGCGGAAGTGCTTATCAACCTAAAGAGTGAAGACCCGAGTAGTAGAAAACTAGCTAGGTATGAATTTTTAAAACTGAACTTAACAGAATCAAGCACATTAGAACAAGTGACTGAAGAAAAATATATGTTACAACAGGAACTCGGTAATGATATTGATAGGTATGAAGCACTCATAAAAAGCTTGGAAACATTTGTGAATGTACTGAATAATAAGAAAATAAAATTAGTATCACAAAATATTAACTCAAAATACAAAGAAATAGTTTGCCCTGTTGTAAAATGAGGTGTAACAAATATATCTAATTACAACGGGAAATCAATATTGTCATTATCGCTAGCTACCTATGGGGTGCTTCAATAAGGGTGTCAGACCTACCGCAGAATCCACCATAATCTTTTTCTTGATTAGTTCTCAGAGTACCTAGTTTTTGTTGCAACTGCAAAGTTTTGCTCAAAGTTTTTAGAATATGAACCATTTTATGGTCTTAGACCATTATCAAACATGCTCTTTCAGATTGAAAGTTTTCCTTGCGCATTGCACCAAACCATTTGTAATACTTATAATTTAAATGATTCGATTGAGAAAATTAATCGAAACAGTTCCATCAAGTCTAGAATAGTTTGAAATCGAATATTTACGCTGACGAAACCTTTGGACACTCAAAATTAGAGTGAAAGTTATTTTACGACTTATCCAGTTATGCTTGAAACCAGTCAAAAGGAATATAGTATGAGCGTAAAAGCTCATATGCTTGGTTACCTAATATAACGGATGTTTATTAATTTAATCCTAAATAAGTTTTAATTTTGTTTTCAAGAAAATCAATATGTTGGTTAATTTTAGATTGTTGCTCATGAAGTTCATCAAGTTGAAAAAATAGTAGCCTAAGGCGTTGAGGAATTGTGGAGTCTCCTTTGTATCTTAGGTAAGCATATTCTTGCATATTTTTAATAGACATTCCAGTTTTTTTTAATCTAATGATGAATTGAGTCCATGCAATATCAGAATCATCATAGTATCTACGATTATTTTCTTCTCTATGTGAGTAAATTAATTTTTCTTGTTCATAGTATCGAAGAGTTGGAACAGAAAGTCCAGTTTTTTTAGCAAATTCTCCAATAGAATAGTGAGTCATAATACTTCACTCCTTTATTTTTTGATTATTTTAGCATAATTTTTAAAAAATTTATAGTTTTCTCTTGACATAAAGTGCACTTTACTATGTAAAATACAAAGCATCAAAGGAATTTGATAAAAAGCTAGGGAAGGAGGTAATACCATATGGATGAGGAGGAAAGACGAAAAATTGGTTTGAAGTACCTGAAGACCATAGAAGGTTAATCCTAAAGGTGGAGCTATTGCTTTAGGGCATCCAGTTGGAGCTTCAGGAAGCAGAATACTGACCACTCTAATATATGAGTTGATTGAAAATAAAGTTAATTATGGAGTCGCTTCTCTGTGTATAGGTGGAGGAATGGGGGTAGCCACTCTTATAAAAAATGAAAATAGCAATTTTTAAAGGAGAAATAGTGTGGAACAAATAAAGAATTATACTTGTATTACTGGGGCTAGTTCTGGTATAGGAGCGGAGGTAGCAAGACAATTTGCAAAATTAGGAACGAATCTTATTTTAATTGCTCGGCGTCAAGAACGACTAGAAAAATTGAAGCAAGAGATTTTGGACCATTATCCGGATTTAGATGTTGTTATTAAAGTTGTTGATTTATCGAAATCCAGTAATGTTTTCGCTCTTTATGAAAGTTTAAAAAAATATCACATTACTACTCTAATAAATAATGCTGGTTTTGGAAATTATGATAAGGTTGAATCTCAAGATTTAGAAAAGATAATAACATTAATCCATCTAAACATTGAAGCTTTAACAATTCTATCAACTCTATATGTGAGAGATTATAAAGATTGTAAAGGCGCTCAATTGATTAACGTATCATCTAGAGGCGGATACATGATGGTTCCAAATGCAGTTACATACTGTGCAAGTAAATTTTATGTCAGTGCTTTTACAGAAGGCTTGGCATTGGAACTAGAGGCAAATCAACATCAATTAAAAGCTAAGGTTTTAGCTCCAGCTGCCACAAAAACAGAATTCGGTCAACTTGCTACAGATTTGAAAGAATATGATTATGATGAGCATTTTGCTAAATATCACACAAGTGAAGAGATGGCACAATTTTTGATGGAATTATATCAAAGTCACAAAGTTGTTGGTTTAGTTGATGTTACAAATTTTGAATTTCATCTTAGCGGACCATTGTTTAATCACTAATTTATTAAGACAATTTTTTCTGCGGTTTGGCAAAAACTTCAGAAAGTTCATGACAATCTGTATAACGAGTGGATTGAATAGTAGCTATAAGCTACATTACCAGCCAGTGCCTTAAGACGCTGGCTTTTACTTTGTTTAAGCTATCCTTTGGATTAACGTACTGACTTCAATCTTAGTGCTATCAAAAAAGTATGTCTCTATTTATTGAAAATCATGCATTTTAAAAAAGCCTCACTTATTGTCGTTAATAACGTGTTTATTTGACTGATTATTCGGCTCAACTATTTGGAAAATAAGGAAAAAACGATATGGTATGTACACATCCACTTTGTGTGTGATAAACTATGTGTCTTTTGCACCACGTTTTACTTCTGTGGAGCGAAACGGACCGAAAGTCACATAGCAGAAAAGGCATAGAATTACGTTATCAATAAAGTAATTCTATACATTTTTAGAGTAATCATTCTTCAATAAAAATACTTAAACATCAATCAAGTTTTGAAAGGAATTTTGTATCAGGATTCAAAATGTGTCCAATTAGGACAATTTTGAATAAACTCTTACATTCTAATCTATACTATTTTTAGGAGAAAACTAGATGTGATGTATCAGCGTTTAAGAGATTTGAGGGAAGACAATGACCTTACTCAGAAACAAATTGCTACCTATCTTTCTTTTACTCATTCAGCCTATGCTAAAATTGAAAGAGGGGAAAGAATCTTGTCAGCAGAAGTCTTAATTAAACTGTCAAATCTATATAACGTTAGCATTGATTATTTGCTCGGATTAACAGATTTTCCTCACCGAATCAAAAATAATATTAAATAGTCTCTCCTTGATTTGTACATTGACAATTGAATAAACCGAGGTGGGACTTTCTTATTTGTCGAGCAATTTAGTGAGATACGCCGTGATAGGAGCGAAAATTATTAGCTAAAAAATAGAGTGGTTCTCTATCTGCCATGACCACAAATAAGGACAATGATACTTCTGAACGTTCAGGCTGCCAACGTAAAAGGACAGCGGGTGAGATGCCCATGAGTGATTTAACCAATCATACCCACCGAAGTACAATTTTGAAATAAAAGGAATTAAAAATATGGAAAAAACAAGTACAGGTGCTGAGTCACCACAGATTATGATTGAAGGTTATAAAGTTATTGTGAAGGTTACAGATAAACCATTAAGTCTTACAGATATACTAGATGATTTATTGGGACGACAGCTAGAAAAAATTTAAGATTTAAGCGGACAAGTTCACATAAATTATGTAAAATAAAAGTGTAGAACCTCAATCCTTAATCGGTAAGCACCTAAAAACTGATTAAGGAGAAGATTATGGCACAAGCATGTATTTATTTACGGTTATCACGTGATGATGGGGATAATGTTGAAAGTAACTCAATTATCAATCAGCGCTCTCTGTTACGTGACTATGCTAGAAATCATGACATTACTATTTTAGAAGAATTTGTGGACGATGGTATCAGTGGCTTAACCTTTAATCGCCCTGATTTCAATCGTATGATGGAGAATATTAATAATAAAACGATTGATACCATCATTGTTAAAGACTTATCTCGATTTGGAAGAGACTATATTGAAACGGGAAAATATATCCAAAGGATATTTCCAGCTATGGGTGTCCGGTTTATCTCTGTTAATGATCACTATGATAGTTTGACTGCAGATGCTAATGAAACCCATTTAGTAATGCCTATTAAGAGTCTTATCAATGATAGCTATTGTAGAGATATTTCCACAAAAGTTCGTAGTACACACAAAGCAAAACGGCTAAAAGGTGAGTTTATAGGAGCTTTTGCTCCGTATGGTTATCAAAAAGATACTAGACAAAAAAATCATTTGGTTGTTGATGAGTCTATCCGTTCAATCATTGAAAAAATATTTACATTGAAGCTGGAAGGCTACTCATCAAATCAGATTGCTATATATCTTAATCAATGTGGTATAGAAACACCATTACAACATAAAAAACGTAACCAAGAAAAACTTAGAGGATTTTGTGGTCACACTAATAAGTGGGGCACCAAGATGGTTAATCGTATTTTAACGAATAGAGTGTATACTGGAGCCTTGGAACAAGGTAAACGGACGAAACTTAATTATAAGGCTCAACACACTATTAAAGTTAATCAAGAAGATTGGATTTGTGTGGAATCGACTCATGAAGGTATTATTTCTGAAAGTACCTTTAAGATTGCTAACAGTCTTTTACTGAGAGATGTTAAGAATAGTAATAATCAACCTAATGAATTTGCTGGTTTATTATTTTGTAATGACTGTCATGCTCAACTCTTACAGCGTAAAATACGCTATAAGAATAACGAAACAATCCAGTTTATTTGTAGTACCTATAATAAAGGGAGAGGCTGTAGTCGCCATGCGATTAAATATGAACAGTTAATTAGCATTGTATCTGAGTTAATCGAAAATCATCTTGATTGGAAGTCTCATCTGATAAAGAAAATTCCAGAGTACCTTTCACAAGAACAGTTATTAGAAATTGACTTTACAAATTTGGTATCTGACCGTAGAAAATATGAACAGTTGCTTCAATCTTTATATATGGATTTAGATGATGGACTGATAAATGAAGCAGAATATCAGGAGTTTCAACGAACCTATCGCCAAAAGCTAAAAGATATTGAACAGACAATTGTTAATAAGAAAAAGCTTGCACAAGAATTAGTTAATAAACTACAAAATAAGAAAACTTGGTTGAAGAAATTGACTTGCCAAAAAGAAGAATCATCGTTGAACCGTCTGACTCTTGTAACCTTGCTGGATCGTATTAACATTTCTGAAAACCAAGAAATATCACTTGTCTTTCATGACTTGAATGAGATTGCTATTTTACAGGAATTATCACTTTCAGAAGTGGGGGTGATTTAATGGCACGTACCAAAAATCGCTACCGTAAATCAGAGGTGACAGATAAGACATCAGAACTAAAACGATACTCTGCTGGTATTTATATTCGCTTATCAAAAGAAAGAACAGAGGCCTGTAGGAATAAATCTCAGTCACTAGAAAATCAAGAAAAACTTGCTAGAACCTTTGCAAAGCAACATGGTCTAACAGTCGTTAAGTGTTATACTGATTATGAATATTCAGGAACAAACTTTATGAGACCAGCCTTTCAAGAAATGATGGATGACATTAAAAAAGGTGTTATCAATTGTATCTTGATACGTGATTTATCACGTTTAGGGAGAGATTACATAGAGATGGGAAGGCTTATAGATAAGGTTTTTCCATTTCTAGGTGTGAGATTTATTTCTATCAACGATAACTTGGATACTCTAAGTGGACTAAAAGAAAAGAAATCTTTTGAAGTTGAAATCAAGAATTTGGTTAATGATATGTATTCGAAAGATATTTCAAAAAAAGTAACTGCTAGTCATATTCAAAAAGCAAGTGAAGGATATTTTATCAGTGGCTTTGCTCCTTATGGTTATAAGTTAGATAAACAAAAACTAGGCAATAAATTAAAGATTGACTTGACTGTCAAACCAATTTTAGATAAGGTGTTTGAGTTATTTTTGACTGGTTATTCTTCCTATAAAGTAAGTGATTGGCTTAATGAGAATAATATAGCTACACCAACTTCATATCGTCAGACAGGAGAATTGTATAGAAGAATTGATGATACAAAGCTATGGTCTAATACTAACCTTCGGCGTATGATTAGAAATCAAGTTTATACAGGGGATCTTGTGCAGCGTAAATCTAACAAACAGTTGTCACCCGATGATTATATCCATTTTAATAATGCCCATGAATCCTATATTAGCCGTAAAGATTATGAAACTATATTAGAATTGATTGCAAATAGGAAAATAACTAAAAAATATGATTATTCTAGGACACCTAATCGTTATAGAGGCTTGCTTTATTTGAAGGGGAGTTACAGGCAAATGTCTAGAGAATATCAGAAATCAAAAAGCAAGAAAAATTGTGAGGGACATTTTTATTATAGAGATTATATTCTTAATAGTAACGCTAATAGAAAATCGGTGTGTATTCGTGAGAATGTTCTAGATAGGATAATTATCACTATTATCCAAGCTGAGATGGCAAAAATTGGAAAAGTTGATGAGTTGTTATCTTCACTAGAAAATAAGTATGAAGCCTACATTCAACTCTTGCAGAGTAAGATTGTTAAGCATAAACAACACATTGTTAGGTTACGAATGGAAATCAGCGATTTATATGCCTCTTATAGTCTTTTAAGAGATAGTCGAGATGACTATATCAGCCAGAAATTAGAAAAAAATAGAAAGATTGAAACACTTATACAAGAAATTGATCAGTATGAAGATAGACTAAAAGCAGTAGATGAAAAGTATAATAGACAAGTTGCTTGGCTAAATACACTATCTAAAAATCATCAATCACCTGTTTTATCTGCCGATTTGCTAAATGCTTTAATAGAGCGTATTGAAATAGACGAGAATAGACAGATATCGGTAACTTTTCTTTGCCAAATAGGGAGTGATGGTAATGCCTAAAATTGCGTTATATCTCCGCCTTTCTGTTGATGAAGCAACTGCTGATGAAAGTAATTCGATTACTAATCAAAGGATTTTACTGAATCAGTATCTTGACCGAACACCAGAATTTCATCCATTTAAACGTATTGAATTTATTGATGATGGTTTCTCAGGAAAAAATCCTAATAGACCAGCTTTTAACAGACTAATGTCGGATGTTAGAGTAGGAAAAATTCGATATATTATTGTAAAGGATTTTTCACGCTTTATGCGTGATTATTTAGAATTTGGGAATTATATTGAAAATATTTTCCCTTTTCTAGGAGTTCGTTTTATAGCTGTAAATGATCAATTTGATAGTTTCACTTCTGAAAACAATGGTGTTGAAATTGATGTCCCTTTTAGAAACTTGTTAAATGATTTTTATGCTAGGGATGTCTCGGAAAAAGTTAAAAGTGCCATGAATACAATGAAGCGTTCAGGTAAGAATATGAGCTGGCTACCTCCATTTGGCTATCTAAAGGATCCGAATGATCGTTTTAAAATCATTATTGATGAAAGTGTAGCACCAGTGGTAAAACGAATTTTTCAACTGTGTATTGAAGGTGTAGGTCTATCTCGAATCCCGATTATTCTTAATGATGAGAATACGATTACACCAGCAGAGCGAAAAAGACAGATCAGTCAGGCGAATTATCAATATCAAATAGTAGTGACTGAGAAGCAGAAGAGAAATATTTGGACTCGTTCCACTGTTTCTCGAATCCTTAAAAATGAAGCTTATAAAGGAACCTATCTATTTAATGCCAAGACAATATTCAATGGTAAACAAGTTAAACGACCAAAGGAGGAGTGGGAGCGAATTGAGAACAACCATGAATCAATTGTAACAAGTGAAATCTTTGAACAAGCTCAAAAGGCTTTAAAATCGCGTAACAATAGGCATTCTTATCAACAATCAACAAAAAAATATGATGTCATATTAACAGGTTTTATGATTTGTGAGCATTGTGGTCATAAATTGACAGCATACACTTATAAAAAGAAGACTCATCACTATTTCTATTGTAGATATTGTAAAGTCCAGGGAATTAGTTTAAAAGGTTGTCGGTCTGATAGAGTGGAGCAGAAGATTTTAGAATATTTAAAATCTAAGAAAGAAGACGTTCCGTCTCAAAAATCGAATAAGTCTCTTGTTTACTTGATGTCACAATTAAAAGCTCAGAAGTTTTCATATTACCAAGATTACAAGGATGAAAAAATTAACCGTGAAACCTATATATATTATAAGCAAGAAATAGATAAGAAGATTGATGATATTGAAGAAGAATTAAACAAATTGAATAATTCTCAATGTATGATTGACAGTTCGCTGTCTAAAGAAACACTTCGAGAATCAGTGAAACAAATTATAGTTAACCATGCTGGTGGCTATCGAATTGACTATAAGAATATCTGAAGAGACTTTATCATGAAGTCTCTTTTTTAAAAAATATTGTTAAGAAATGCTGTCATTAACTTGACACAAGAGGGCAATGTAGAATCTACTATCAAGATTGCAAAGAAAGGCCTGCCTATTGTGTATGCAGTCATTGGTGCAGGTGCTCATCGCTTTAAACCATTGGCGGATGCCTATCGTAAGGTAGCCCGAAACTCAGGCCACGATCCGAAGAAGACCAAGGTAGCAGCCCATTCTTGGGGTTGGATAGCTGATGACCATGATAAAGCAGTAGAAGATTATTTCCATCCTACTAAAGTTGTGACCAATAATATTGCAAAAGACCGTCCACATTGGGGCGAAATGACAAAGGCGCAATATCTCTACTCCCTTACAGATGAGGGAGCGACCATCGTCGGAAATCCAACACATGTTGCAGCTAAAATCATTAAGACCATTGAAACACTTGACTTGGACCGTTTCTTCCTCCATCTCCCAATCGGATCAATGCCACATGAAGATGTCCTCCGTGCTATCGAACTCTACGGAAAAGAAGTTGCGCCGATTGTCCGAGATTATTTTGCAAAAAAAGAAGAGAATCAGTCCCAAGACTGATGAGATAGCTGATAAGATGAGCTATACTATTATCAATCCTAAATATTTTTCATAATCTCCTTAAAAGCTTGGTCAGTTGGCTAGGCTTTTTTTGCATGCAAAAACACTCTCGGAATTGCCAAGAGTGTTTTACGTAGCTGTGTTAAACAGTTTGTTATTTTTACTTCATCCATCGGGAGTGATAAGGTCTGGTAGATCTTGTCAGCTAATCTTCTATTTCATGGTCGGGAGTGAAAAGGTCTAGTAGAACTTTTCAGCCAATCGCCAAGAAACTGGAAAGCGATTGGTATTTCCTAGTGGCAACAATACAAGAAGGATACTGTCGCTTACTTCATTGTAGGGAGTGATAAGGTCTGGTAGACCTTCTCAGCCAATCGCCAAGAAACTGGAAAGCGATTGAAATATCCTAGTGAAGACAATACAAGAAGGATACTGTCGCTTACTTCATTGTAGGGAATAACAGCACATCTCGAATAGTAGTAGTATCTGTCAAGAGCATGCAGAGTCGGTCGATACCGATTCCGAGGCCACCTGTTGGTGGCATACCGTACTCTAGGGCTTCGATGTAGTCGTAGTCAACGCCTGTCGCTTCGTCGTCACCCAATTCTTTGGCTTTGGCTTGGGTTTCAAAGCGTTCCAATTGGTCGATTGGGTCGTTCAATTCGGTAAAGGCATTTCCGTATTCCTTGGTCATGATGAAGAGCTCAAAGCGATCCGTAAAGCGTGGATCTTCATCGTTTTTCTTAGCCAATGGGGAAACAGCTACTGGATGGCCGTAGACAAAGGTTGGTTGGATTAATGTTTCCTCTACGAATTCTTCAAAGAAGCTGTTGATAATTTGTCCTACCTCTGTGTGGTGTTTTTCTACAGGAACGTTGTGTTCATTTGCCAGGGCGATAGCTTCTTCTAAGCTCATTTCCTGCCAGAAGTCCACACCGGTTTGTTCCTTAATAGCATCGACGATGTGGATACGCTTGAATGGCTCGTGGATAGCAATTTCAGTTCCTTGATAGGTTACAGGACCGTCGCCGACAACTGCCTTAGCGGTATGTTGGATAATACCCTCGGTCAAGTCCATAATGTCTTGGTAGTCAGCGTAGGCTTGGTAAACCTCGATAGAAGTGAATTCTGGGTTGTGGGTCGCATCCATTCCCTCATTACGGAAGATACGGCCAATTTCATAAACGCGTTCCATACCACCGACAATCAGGCGCTTGAGGTGAAGTTCCGTTGCGATACGAAGTACCATATCAATGTTTTGGGCATTGTGGTGGGTGATGAATGGACGAGCCGCGGCACCACCAGCTTCATTATGAAGGACAGGTGTTTCAACTTCTAAGAAACCAAGTCCATCAAGGTAACGACGGATTTCTGAAATGATTTTTGAACGTGTTACAAAGCGTTCAAAACTTTCGCGATTGGTAATTAAGTCTAAATATCGTTTTCGGTAGCGAGTTTCAACGTCAGTCAAACCATGGAATTTTTCTGGCAACGGGCGGAGCGCTTTAGACAAGTGAGTTAATTTACGAGCATGAATGGTCAATTCACCAACATTGGTCTTCATGACATCACCTTCGACACCAACAAAGTCTCCAAGGTCTGCTTTTTTGAAGATTTCATAGTTTTCTTCGCCAACGTCATCCTTACGAACGTAAATCTGAATTTGTCCTTCGCGGTCTTGGATATGAGCAAAACCTGCTTTACCCTTACCGCGTTTGGTCATAATCCGACCTGCAATGGTTGCAGTTTGTGCCAATTCTTCCAACTCTTCTTTTTCTTTATCTTCATATTGTGCTTTCAATTCAGCAGAGTTAGTAGAACGCTCAAAACGTTTACCAAATGGGTCAATACCCTGTTCAGCCAATGCCGTCATTTTTTCACGACGGACAATCTGTTGGTCATTTAGTTCTTCAAAATGTTCAGTTGACATAAAAAATTCATTCCTCCAAAGTCTGTTCCTTCTATTTTATCATAGAAGAGGTAAAAAATCAGCATAAATTACGAGTAGAATGGGAAAAACAGCAGAAAAATCTACTGTTTTTCTTGATAACTAGTGTCATTCCAAACCAGTTCGGTAAAGTTTTCAAAATCATCTGTCTCTAAAATGGTTACAGATGCATTGTCTAAACCACCTCGATGGCGTAAGAGCGCTGGTGGATAGCCTAACAGGGTTCGGATTGAAGCTGTTAGAATAGCTCCGTGGCTTACGACAAGTATCGTTTGATCTGTCTCGTGAATAGATTCTTTCAAAGTAGTGATGAAGCGTGAAGTAGCTTGTGAAACAGTCTCCCCTTCGAACATATCTGCTCGGAAGATGGCCACATTCTGTTTAAATGCATGGTACTGCTTGGGATAGATATCGCGGAAAAGTCCAATTTTTGTTCCTTCCAATCGACCGAAATTCCATTCTCGAAAACCAGCTTTTGTTTCTACTGATTTACAGTAATGGTTCAGGTCAGCAATTCGCTCGGCTGTAATATGGGCTCTTTGTAAATCGCTAGAGTAAATCTTGTCAAAAGGAACTGTAGCTAAATATTCCCCAAGTGATTCTAAATCAAGGAAAGATTCCTCCAAAAGCTTAGAATCTCCAGAGTAGCCTTGAAAGCGTCCCTCAAGATTCCACTCGGTTTTACCGTGACGGACAAAATAGACTTTCACTCGTTTCTCCCTTCAATAATATCTGCAAAATTAGCTTTCACGAAATCAGCTAATACCTGACTGTCAATTCGAATCGACCGACCAATTTCACCAGCTGAAACAATCATCTTGCCTTTTTCAAGTGCAGATTGATCGATATAGATTGGAAAATTGTGTTTTTGACGAATGCCCACGGGGTTGTTGGCACCATGTATGTAGCCTGTTGTTTTTTCCAAATCTTTTTGAGAGATCATACTGACTTTTTTATTGCCAGAAATTTTAGCCAGTTTCTTTTCAGATAGGTGCTCAGTGATTGGGACAATTCCAATAACCGGCCCTGTTTTATCTCCAGTCAGTGCTAGGGTTTTATAAATATCGTTTTCTTCAATACCTTGTGGAAGTTGACCTTCAAGAGCATTTAAAACAAGGCTATCATGATCGATCTTAGCCTTGTCTAAAATTTGGTCAACCAAGGTTTTCTTTATTTTGACCTTTTTTGCCATTATTTATATTTTTCCTCTAATTTGCTCATCCAAAGTCCCAACCATACTCCCAGGACAAACAGAACAAGTGCAGCAATCCATGTAATAAAGTTTGCTCCAGCATAGGAGATGGATTCTTTGTTGCTAGCCTGTGGAATCAAAATTAAGAGAGTAGATGATGAGACGATACCAATTATAAAGTGATAAACTCGTGAGTGGTAGACTTTAAGAGCATGATCCATTGCTTTTGAGAAGGCAACCATTGCAAGGACTCCACCAATTGCGATAGGTAGGAAAGTTCCAAATAGATCAAGTGATTTGAAACCATTGAGCATTGGTGTGTAAATTCCTAAAATCAATAGCAAGTTTGAAGGGCTGAGTCCGGGAACAAGTACGCCTAATGCAATCAAGGCACCTGCCAATACAAAACTTGCGAAGTTTGCTGGAAGTGTTCCGACAAGATCACTCAAGTTGTAGAGTAAGAGTCCAGAAATGATGAAGGCACCAAACAACCAAGCCAAATCAATACGGTCCCGTTTGCTTTTCTGAGTCGATTCTTTTAGTAAGCTAGGAATCGTACCAACAATTGCACCTGCAAATGCCCATAAAACAGGAACTTGGAAATGTTGTAAGAGGTATTCAACAGGGAAAGAGAAGAGGGCAATTCCCAAGATTCCACCGATCCCTACAGGAACAAAGTAGAGAAAGTTTTCTTTGAAATCTTTTCGAATATTTGCTAAAAAGCCTATTAATCGTTCGTAAATCCCGAGGATTGCAGCTAGTACGCCCCCAGAAACACCTGGTAAGATAAAGCCAAGGGCAATAATCATACCTTTAATTATTCTTGATATCCAAGAAGCCATGTTGTCCTCCAAAATGTATTTATAATGTTCTCATTATAGCATAAAACCAGTGAAAATCATTAAAAAGAACGAGGCTGGGCAAAAACTAGCTTCTCACAATAAAAAAACGAGCAGTTCCAATTAGGAGTTGCTCGTTTTCCACTTCAT
>NZ_JBMVJC010000023.1:0-35710 GCF_049893385.1 Streptococcus sp. VTCC 12905
TGGGACTTTTTTTCTACACTAAAAAAGGCTCCATAATCTCTACAGTGGATTTACCCACTACAGAAATTATAGAGCCTTATTTTTAAGCGAGGGATAAAACAGTCTATCCCCAGACTGTTTTATTTTACTGCATCCTTAAATGAACGAAATATTTCAATGATATATAATAGTATAAATCTTGTCAATATAAGCCTTTATAAGTATTAAAACTAAATTTATTTCGCTCATTAGAATTGGTAAGTTTTGAACTTATGCCCCTTTTTTGCCCCTTACATCCATAATTTGTTCCAGGGGCAAATTTTTTCGCTTTTTTGAGTACCTAAATTTCACTTTCATTATAGCATAAAAATAAAAAAGACTCTACTTAAAAGGATTGCACAGTTACTCCCCGACTACGACCTCTGGACAAGGTCTTTTTTAATTCCCTCATCACGTCCACTACCTTCTCTTCACACACAATCTCCCAAGGCCTAACTACCTCGCAAGGCAAGACGTAGTCAAATATCTTGCCGTCACGACGTACTATCATCACCGTGTCGCCTTTGATATATCCGTCATCTACTGCTTGCTTTAATTCGCTAAATTCTAACATGTTTTTCCTCCTACTTGTATATTCGCAATTTTTTTAAAAAATCGAAAAAACGGCAATTTTTAAAATTGTCCGTGATAAAAGCAAGTATTTTGCTATCGAAAATCAAAAAAACGGCAATTTTTAAAATTGTCCGTGATAAAAGCAAGTATTTTGCTATCGAAAATCAAAAAAACGCTATTTTTTTGAAATTAGCTGATTGCCCGGTGTAATGAAAAGACCCTGACAAAGCAAGGTCTTTGTATATGTTTTTATTTTCAGTTTGTTTTCTTGCTTTGTATGTATTCATACAAATTTTCAACTGACTTCTCGTCTTTGAATCCTAATAGATGTGCATTCTGTGGATTACTTTTTACGATTGTTTTTAAATTTGACGTTATTTTTTTCCAATCGTATTTGGGATTAATTTGCGCCACCAGATCAATTATTATAAATATTACTATCGCTAATCTATTTGTAGTTCTATTACCTTTCTTGCTAGAAATAACAAAAAGATGGTTATCCCAATCTATATTTTTAACTGGTGTAGTCTGTAATTGAATATCTAAAATATTGGAATTATGGGCGCATATATTTCTGATAAAATTTAAACATTTGATCCAAGATAATAGCTCCTTGACGCTACAGTTATAAAAGCTGGCCAACTGTTTTTTATTATTTTTACTCATTAAACCAATCAAGTTGATTAATTCCCCAAACATCAACATATCAATAGTGAGCCATACTGATGGAAAACCATCAGAATTAAGATTTTGTACATTTTTTAATTCTGAATGATTCGATAGTTCAATTGTTTTTAATAGTTTGCTCTTAAAATAATATTGTTGCTTTTCGATTTCAAATTTTTTAAATTTTGTTCTATTCGTCCAATTTGAAAAATTTAAATACCCGAATGCTCCATAATTTTTCCCAAGAATATAGGACACCTTAGTTTTTAATGATACTTCTATTTTTTCAATTGCATGTAATAGATTAATTCTTAAGTTCTTATCCTGATAGTATCTAGTTAAAACTTGTTTAAATGTTATACCGTCATATGATATGTCGGCATAACCATTTTTTTTGCTAATTTTTGCTAACGGACGTGCAAACTCTTTTAAGCGATAGTAACTTATATGCTGTAATTTTTCTTGGTTTAATTTAGCGTCTCCAATATCCATTCCTCTTTGTTTAAAAAGATCGATTTGTTTCTCCCATTCCAAGGCTGTTGGTGTATTCATACTTTCTCCAAAATCCAAAAAAAGAACCCTCATTTTCAGAACGTGTCTGCCTATAAAGGAAATGAGGGGATTGTCATCTGAATTTATTATACAATATTATCAATAATAGTCAACAAATATTATTATCTGCAATAACTATGTTTATAGATAAATTCAACATGTTGTATCTATATTTCTTAAAAAACAAAAACAATACAATATATTCGATTTTTTTGTTAAAATTTTTTTTCGGCAACAAAAAAAGCCCAGCAGACCGCTGGACTAAAAATCTATTTAAACGTACCGTAAGGCACGACATTACGTCGGTTTGACTCTTCCCCTGCTGCTACATAGCGACGTACACCGCTGCGGCTAACGTACGATACCCAAAAGTAACCGTCAGCAATATAGACCGAATCATAGTTAAACTGCTCGCCGTAAGCGTAAGTAGCCACAATTTTACCGTCAAGACCAGGTTTGTCTCGGACATTGAGCAAAGACACTTTAACAGTCATTGTCCCTTGCTCGTCTTTGTATTTTCCGATATTTCCACTACTTGACTGTGTAGGTACTGCAGTAGAGTCACTGTAAGGTGGATAAAACCAGCCGACAAGATTGCTGATTTGCTGACTAGAGTACTGAGCAGGACCACCGACTGACAAATTACCTACCAAGTTTTGCTCGATCGTTTGGACGGTATTGCCACTAACACCGATAATCAATCCTGTGTGCCCATAGTTGATACCGTCTCTAGCCCAGTAATTTTTGACAAAGATAGCCCCTGGACGAGGACGCTCAGACGTAGGCATGTAATGTATCTCAAAACCATGTTGCTTTGCTGATTTAATCAAATCAATCGCATTGCCCCAAAGGGCCTTGCCAAAATACTTACCGCAGATCCAATTGGGTAGGTCTACACACTGCTTGCCGTACCAACCATCATAATCCACACCTTGACCACGATTGGCAAGGTCTTTGGCAAAATTAACTACTTCATTTACTGTCGTCATGTGGTTCTCCTTCAAAATAAATATTGCCTTCGCCCAAATCTGCTTTCAATTTTTCGGGCTGGATGGTCCCAGAGTTTTTGCTGGTGTCAAGGGTTCTAGGTTCGTTTCTAACCAATTTTTCAAGTGCGACAATTACATTTGCAAAAATGCTTGTATCCCCTTTTGCTTTGCCGTAGTTCTCGACTAAACTCTTAAAAGTCAAGATTAGATAGCCAACATAAATTGTATAAAGAAATGCCACACCCGTCTGCTCTGGCAAAAGTACTGACATTGGAATTAGTACCGTGAGCAAGATAATACCCATTATTTTACGGATAAGACCGTTAATACCAATTTTAGATCGATAATCAATATCTGGGTTGATCATAGCAGCAAACGTGCCCGATAAAAAATCAACAATTTCCATGGTTACGATTAACCCAAGCAAAAAGAGGACCAATCCGTCCTCTGTTACGATAAGTTCGCGTAAAAAATCAAACATCCCATGTGGATGTGGTTGCATTTTTGATAACATCATAGCCATGTATTATGCCTCCGTCCCAACGGCCGGTTGAGACCAATCTGGATTCCCGTTTTCGTCAAACTTCATGATGTAATAATCCTCTTTAAACAGATCGGAAACGTTGATTGTTGTTGTTGTCCCACCCCATTGGTTAAAGGCCCAAACGGACTCCACATCTACAAATTGACGTTGACCATTAACGATAGTAGGGCGCTTTTGCATGTCTCTGTACATGTAAAAGTCCTGGGTCTCTGACTTGCAACGGATAAACTCTCCATTTTCTTTCATATAGACCAAAGCTGTAGCAATGTCAAATGGTTCTGTGATAGTTGATAAGTCGAGTAATGTGTTGTTAGTAGTTTCAGTCATGTTTATTCTCCTTCGATAATTTCCTCTGGTTTAGTAGCTTCATCCAGTTGCGTGTTTAATTCTGCAATCTCTGCTTGCAGTTGTGCGATAATCTGTTGCGCTTCTGTTAGTTGCACAGCGAGCAAGTTTTTCGTCGTCATCTCCTCTGACAGCTTTGTCACTAGGTCATTGTTAGTCAAGCGTAGCGCTTGTGTGATTTGTTCTTGGTTCATGGTTTACTCCTATATATTTAATTCAAATGCCCAGTTGTCACGTCTGGTTCTTATGTGTGTGCGAAGTGCTTCGTTAAACTCAAAGTTGTTGTAAATAATATGATTCCATATGTCCCATAGCGCTGCCACCGCTGTATCCAATCGGACAGGCTTCGAATTTTTATCCGGAGCCACAAAGTGCTTAGCCCAAATTTCGGACTCTGCGTTCATATCGGCAGGGACTATACGTTGAGTGACAGAATTGATATTCCAACCTACATCACCTTGTGCATGTCTTAGTAGCGTGCTGTCTCCATAAATTCTCACACGGTCTTCTGTGTTTATGTTATTTGTGTTTTCTGTGACAATCCCTGCAAATGTTGCTGAATTAAAAACTTCTCCTCCGTTTCGGTTGCTCCCGATGATTGTTCGCGAGTAATTTCCTTCAGTTTCAAATTTTATAAATTGGGTAGGGTGTCCAGTATAGATACGTCTTATTGCAGCTACGTTTGTGTAAAAGTTGATTTTACTTTCATCGAAATTTACATCCATACCACCGTTTAGAGCTTTAGCAATCCCGCTAGAAATTTGGCTCGCTGACAAAGTGACGGTCTGTACCTGCGTGATGAATGCATTTTTAGCAAAAATCTGTTTGAGATAAGCCTCTTTAGCCATAAAGTTGTTAAAAAACGCTTGGTCAAACGCAATATGACTACCTGTGATGCTGTTGGTAGCTATCCTAGCCGATGCTAGATAGCCAGTTGTGATCTTACCAGCGTCTAAGTCAGCTATCTTAGCGGATGTAATCACACCGTCCTGTATGTATGTCTTACCAGTAATCTGCACGAGACTACCGTCAATCTTAATAGACCCATCTTTGTTTAGATTAATCTGATTGAGTACTGTGCCTGAATTGGTCAGATTTTTCACAGCCCAGGACCCAGCAAGTGTGCTGACCTGTGTCTTAAGTCCATTAGTACCAGATACTTCCTGCACCAAGCCTGCTGCAGTCTGCGTAACCTTGCTGACATTGTCTAGGATACTTCCGCTCGTACCAACAGCGCCGATGGTACGTGTGTGACTGTCAACTGTATCTTTGACCACATTGTATTTGATCTCGGTCACAAAATCATCAAGACACGCTTCCCATTTTCTTGGTGTCGTGCCTTCAACAAGCATAACCTCGCCAAAAAATAACACTGCATGAATCCCATCAGTCGAACCATTATTATCAAAACGAATATAACCACTATCATTATTACCAGAGTTGAATGTAACAGTGACATACTCGGCTTTTAAATTTGAAAATCTACGACTGTCAATGATTCTGCTAGCAGATGTAAAATCATCAGTTTCATTTGATTTTCGTCCAAGGAACCATACGTCAGAGTTTCTTACGTTGCTTCCAGCAAAAGCATAAAAAGACAGCGTATAGTCTGTGTTCCTCTTTACTTCAAAGCGATTGCTTAATGCCGTTATTTCAGCAGTTCCATCAGTATACAACAAAAAGAGTTTTTTTTGACCATTGTAGTAAAAGTCGTGTTGTGACACAATCATCTGTCCACTCCAATACCAATACTGAGTATTAGTTGGGAATCCGCCATTTCGGATGAGGTTTCCTCCGCTGAAATCAGTTGGGATTAGCGCTCTTGTCTCGCTTATAGTCCGACTGAAACTATCTGCAGTCTCTTTGACAAGATTTTGCACAGTTGTAGCCAATGCATACGGTTGCAATGCACTACTTGTAATATAGCCTTTGCTTGTGATAGCTGACTCGACCTGTGTACTAGTCAAGCGCTGCTCAATCAGGCCGGCTTGCGTAAGGATGGTTGTTTCGGCGCTACTTAGCCGCTGAGTAATAGGGTTAAACTCTACCTTGGTCACTCTCTGCAAAATTTGCCGATTAGCCTCATCTACTGCTAGCTGGACTTGGCTAATTTGACCACCAGCAGTCTGGGCTAATTGCTTAGCTTCCAGCGTACCATTGATAGCATTAACAGCATCCGTTTTGGCTTGGTTGGCAAGCTCTTCAACAGACTGTGTCTGCGACAAGATGTCTGCGACTTGTCTGTCGTGCTCCTCCGATTGGGCCCGCATAGACGCGTTGACTTGGGCGATTTCTTCCGCAATCCTATCTCGCAGGGCTTCGCTTTCGTAAGTCCGTAGGATTTCTTCCCAAACTTCTCCAGACCAGCGTAACATGATTTTATGTCCCTCATGCTCTGGATCAGGTTTATACCAAATATCGTTGATCAGCACCTTACCTGGATACTGGACAGTAGGGTCTTCGGCACCGTACCAGTTATTATTAAAACCATCGGCGCTAGGCAGATAATCTGGCAGGTTTTGGACAAAATTTGAAAACTCGTTATTTACAAACTGCTCAACAGCCTTGTCAGCAATTTTTTGAGCTTTTGCCTCGTTACTTTCCCCAATTCTGTCACCAAGCTTGATGTCACTGGATTGGTTGTTGAGTCGGTTGAAAGTAATTTCAAAAATCCTGGTATCATAGTCCAGTTTTTTATCATGTCTGACAACTCGTATAGTGTCCCCAACCTTGACCCCCTTCAAATAGACACTAGATGTCTTTAAGGTCAACTGCGGACGTGCAGCATCAATCAAAGCCTTGTAAGTCCGTTCAATCAAGACCTCTGGATTCGCTTCTTCCGAAAAGTCCACAAAACCGATTTTCGGACGCATAGAGCCGTCAGCATTCTTGATCCCATACTCCCTTGTCATCAAAGGTAATTCCAGGTATTTCTGCCCTGCTGGCTTGTTTACTGGATTTCCTTGTGTTGTTGACCAAACTACGTTTTCAAACGTGATTTTCCGACCGTAGCCGTCACCAGTTTCCTCACCCTTGCCACGACCGATAAGGGCAGTAAAGATGTTGGTACGCTCCACCTCTTGTAAGATTTGCAGGGCATTGTGACCATAGACCACACGCTTGCCGACTGCTTCACCAATTCTTCGCTTAAAGTCAATGTTACGGGCACCGATGCGATTGCCGTTCATCTCGACGAAAAATTGCATCTCCAAATCCCAGACTTCACAGACCTTTTTCAAGGCATCGAAAACCGAGGTATAGTAGAAATTGGTACTGTGTGCAGTAGTTTCGCCAACAAAACGAGCTTGCCAGTTGGTGCCAGCAAGCAAATCCGTAATCACATCACGAGCTAGGGCATTTTGAGGCCGTTTGTCATAAATTGGCGACTTCCGCAATTCCTCAATCCCCGACTGTACACCAATCAAGGTAGTCAGTTCATCCGAAGATTTTTGGGCAACGTAGAAATAGTGAAAAATATGAGCATCTTCCATAGTCTGAATAGCCATGTACTCGACCTGTTCCAACTCATCCGCATTCAGTCCTTTGAGTTCAACCGTCAAACGGTCAGACACATAACGCTCAGTTGTCAATGCGTACTTTTGCAGGGCAGTCTTGACAGCTGATTTTCTGACAATCTTGATCAGCTTCTCATCTTTATCAAATAAATAAATCACGCTCTCTCATCCCTCCAAACTACATTTTTTACTGTGGCATTCTTTGCCGTGATGGTGTCTCCATTCTTGACCGTGAATTGTTCCAGCGGACTGAACCGCTCCAGCTCACTAAGGATACTCCTGCCGTCATAAGTAGCAGTCACTTCATCAGCTCCAAATCTGACCACAATGTCTTTCCCAGCCACATACGAACCAGAAAAAGATAAAATCTTAGTTCCATTGATAATCTGGACCTGATTAACCGTTCCAGTCGGTGTGACTGTGATGGACTCAGGCAAGACCTCCAAGGCATCCGATAAAGAAACAAGCCCAGTAGAGTTCTGGGCTGCCTTTTTCTTATATCCGTCTGGCACAATCAAAGAAAACTTACTGACAATAGAAAGTGAATTTTCCTCAATATCATCAGCCCCACTGAAATAGCCGTAATAGGTAAAACCTGGCTCATCCTTAAATGTGATTTCAAGATAACCACTACTTGCAAGAGTTCGCAAAATCCTGTTGAGTTTTGCAAACTTATCCCGCATGTCCGCACTGGTTCTAGCTTCCAGTTGGTACTTGATTTCGAGCACACGCTCATCATCAGATACATCTTCCACCCACACACCGCGACGACCAGGGACGGAGGTTGTCTTGACCGATTGACCAAGCAAGCCCCTTCCTGTCACCGTCAAATGACGGTAGCCCTCGACCAGTTGATTGAGGGGCACACCGTTGATGGACATGTTGTCACTAGGCTCGAAAGCCGTGATAGTTCCGTCAACTTTTTTCAAACTAGCGTAATTATACATAGCTTTCTCCTTCCTAGTAATGATCCAAAATCAACTCCATCTCTTGAGCGTTGGTAATATCTTCCGTAAAGGCCCGATAGACGCTATTGCCCATTTTCAGGACAATATCTGCCGCCTGTTGGCCAACGGTAAGTGTGCCACCACTAAAGGACACAGATGGGTCATAGGCCGTCAAACGACCTAGTTCGCCATCTACTGCACCCAATTCACTTTGCAAGCTACCAGCCACATCTTGACCTGTGAAGGCTGAAATAGCCCCCTGGGCCATTCCTGCCATTGATTTCAAAACCTTTCCAGTACCTGCTTTGACACCAATCACAAAACCTTCATCCGTGAATAGACCGAACTGGCGGAAGACACGGGAAGGCGACCTGATACCAAGCAAGTTTTTGGCTGCGTTGATAGCTCCACCAACAGCATTACTTACAGCTGAAATCAATCGACCCGCCGCATTAGCAACCCCTTGGACAAATCCACTGATAAGGTCAGCACCAGCACTGATTGCCTGACTGACAAAGTTTTTTGCAGCATTAACAGCATCATTGAAACTATTGCGGACTGCTGAAACAATTCTTGGTCCTGCATTTGTGACTGTACTAACAACTCTGTTCCACCCATCTGAAACAAAATTCTTCACATTGTCAACTGCATTAGAGACAACCGATTTGATATTTTCCCAAGTATTGGACAAGAACGCTTTGAGAACATTCCAAATTTGCTCTGTATTTGACTTGATCTTGCCCCAAGCCTTTGAAATAGCCTCTTTGACCATGTCAAAATTACCTGTTACCAAACCGACAATGACCAACAGCAAGGCAGCGAAGACCGTTTTTATGCTGTCCCAAGTCAACTCCCAAACAACCTGTATAGTCTTCAAAACCTGACTAATAAAGGCAGCTATCGGTTGCAAGACGCTCATTACTGTATTTTTAATCGACTCCCAAATAGTCGACAGCGTAGAGGAGATTGCATTCCAAATGGTGTCCCAAATTGATTTCAAAAAGTCAAGCCCTGTCTGGATAATTTGACCCAAACCGTCTAAAGCAACCTGTACCAGGGACTTGATACCCTCCCAGACAGTACCCAGAACCCCTTTGATGGTTTCCCAAGCTCCTGACCAATCTCCGTTGATCATCTGCATAACCGCCTTGATGATTCCTAAGACCACATTTAATGCTGTTTCAATGACGACCTTAATCATCTCCCATACAGTGGATATTATTGTTACGATATTACTCCACGTTGCTTCCAGCATTGGACCGATAATCGCCATAACAGTTTCAATAACCGCTTTAATGCCATTCCAAACTGTCTCTGCAGTTTGTCTAATTAGTTCTTGGTTTTCGTTCCACCAGGCGACCATTTGGCCCCACAAATCCATAACAAAAGACACCACGGCTTCAACTGCAGTGCTAATAGCTGATTTAATTGCTTCCCAAACTTCCAAGACTTTCGTCCGAAATTCCTCATTCGTGTTAAAGAGGATAACAAAACCAGCTACTAAGGCGGCAATCGCTGCAATAACACCCCAGACTGGAGCTGAAATACCGCCGATAATACCGCCAAGCGTACCAAACACGCCCGTGACAGCAGTACCGCCGGTTTGCGCTGCGATAAATCCAGCTTTTAAAGCCATAAAAGCTTTTGATGTTGCGCTAATTATCGCAATTACTTTGCTAACAGTACTAACAATCGTGCCAAGAGCTAGCAAAAATGGTCCTGCAGCAACCACTACAACGCCTAGCCACTTCTGCCAAGGTGCCAGAGGTAGGTTATCCCAAATAGTACCAACCACCGTCTTGACATTTTCTGCAAAAACTTTAATAGACTCGCCCATATTTGTCATTAACTGCTTGATATTTGCTTCAGGATCGCCTAAACCTGCTACAAAATCAGAAAAAGCAGACTTCATTCGACCAAGAGAACCTGCAACAGTATGTTCTGATTCTTTCAAAAAGTTTCCGTCAAATTGTTCAGTCCGCTCCATAAACATCTGCATGGCTAGTTCCGCTTTTTCAGCATTCGTTGCTGTTTCCCACTTGAAATTCAATCCTTTTTCAAGCGCGTACGCTTCAATTGTTGTCGCATTCATGGCTACGCCAAGATTATCCATCATGGTGAAATTACCCTTTGCAGCACCCGCAACGGATTCCATCGCCATGCTCATGTCAACGCCCATAACAGAAGCGACATCGGCGGCCCTCTGCATAGCAGAAGTGGTAAGGTCCATCGATTTCTTCTGTTCAATACCTGAACCTTGAAAGAGTGAAGCCATTTTATTAGCAGTCGCCATATAGTCCGATGCAGAAAGTCCCATATTTTTATAAGCTGATTCTGCATCTTTTTGAACAGTCTTGGCAAAACTGCCAAATACAACTTCAGTACCGCCTATATTCTGTTCTAGTTCTGCAAATGACTTGACGACGCCACCGATTGCACCAACAACCGGAACTGTGAAACCAGCAGTCATTCCAGCACCGACTTTCATCATTGAACCTCCAACCGTCGACAAAGTTTGACTAACTTTATCTAAGCTAGAGCCAGTTTGATTTTTCAAACTCTGAAGAGACATCTGAGCTTCTTTGAGTCCGCTCGTAAAGTCAGAAACATTGGCTTTTAATATGGCCGTGACATCAAACGTTGCTCCCATCAACTTCCTCCTTTCATCGCTTGATTAAGTAGCCTGTTTTTGTCAGCCAGGTCAAGAACCTTCCTGGCTGGTTGTTCAGGCTCAAACAACTTGTCAAATTCTTCTTTATGATTATAAAAATCCTCAAAATTCTTATAAGCTGACTTAGCACTTTTGCCATTGCCTTTTGTCGCTTTGACACTCTGGATGAACCAGGCTTGAATAGCTGAATGATACCGCCTATCTTCCTGCTGAATAGCATAGGCAGTATTGTAAATATAGAACTGTTCAAGCGTTGTGTTTGCTGCTTCAATGTAGGTCATGCCATGTCTGGCAATCAAGAGGGCAATAGCTTCATCATATCCAAAGTTAGAAGATGACGTTTGTCGCTCCCCTACTCGACTAGGTTCATGGCTTTTTTGAGTAGGGGTGATGTTTTTAACTCGTCCACAATCTCCTGGATAGTCTGATCATACTTGTCAGTTTCAATCAAGTCTTCCAGGTAAGCTTCGATAGCCTCGTTACTTGGTTTTTGAGGTTCGTTGACCGTGCCAGCCTTGATGATGTCTACAAAGGCCATCGGGTCATTAAGGGCTTGCCCTGCGTTAAAGAGGGTCATGGCACCGTAACCTGTTTTCATGCCTTCGAGTTCTGCTGAGTGCTGTTTATTCATTTCACGCAAAAAGCCGAGGCCAAAGCGTAGTGTGTATTCACGTCCACCAATTGTTAAAATCATTTTGTAAAACTCCTTTTAAAAAAATAAGGGGCATAAAGCCCCTAACAGTCATCTAACCTAGACACCTACACCAGTTGCATCAGTTTCTTTTGCAAGTGTGTGGTAAGCGTATTGTGCAGCTTCAACGGCTGCTTTTTGCGTTTCAGTCAATGAGTCAACAGCTTGAACACCGTTGCCATCAATTGCCATTTCATAAGACAATTCAACCTTGTCATCAGAAGGCGCTGAGATTTCAAAATTCTTGAAGTAGCCTTGGTAGTAGTCAACGTCATAGACTGTTTTACCGCCTTCAACACGGGCGCTCCCAAGATCCACCTGCCAAACTTCAACCTTGTCTTTAGCCAGATACCATTTACGCATTTCCTTCCACATGTTGACCGTGTCAACATTTTCACGGTAGGCCAATGAAGTGAAGTCAGCGCTGGTTTCGCCATCTGAAATGCTGTTCACAACACCATCCTTGGTGCTGGTGCTCTCAACTTCTTTTTCAGAGTTGATTGTGTGTTCCGTTTGAAAACGGACTTTGCCTGCATCTTGTTTCTTCTGGTCAGCTACTCGACGGAAGAATGCGATCAGGTCTTTTCCTTGAATTAACATCTATTTCTCCTTTTTGGTGTAATCAAAAGTAAAGTCCAGCACAATGTGGAGCAAGGGCTGGACATCCGTATTATCTGGGATAATTTGCTTAGAGGTTGAAGCATGGTGTAGGTGGTAATCATAACCATCATGGGCACGCTTGACCTCACTTTCTAAATAGGCTGAAATATCGTCCAGATTGGCCCTATCCTCCCTCAAACCGTAGAGGTGGACGGTTTGTCTCAATCTGCCCAGAAGGTCCTTATTTGGGCTTTCTGTGACGTTATTTTCGCCTATGTAAACAAAGGGATAGGCACTCTTTGCATCAGGCAAAAAGTCATAGGTATCAACCCTGACCTTGCTGATGGCAAAAATCCGCCTAAACAAAGCATGATTTGGGGTCACTTAAAAGCTCCTTTCATCACGTTGGTCATGTCTTTTTGAAATTCTGGCTGAATTTGTTCCAACATGGGACGGAAGTGAGGGGTACCTGGCTGGTACCTGGTACCATATTCTTGATAACCGTCATAACCTGCCTCACCGTGAATATGGGCTTCCATACCAGGGTAAGAGGTGGTGATGTGGTCTTTCAAGAACTCGGTATCTTTAGGGGCCAACTGCTTAGCAATCCTCTTTCCTTTTTCTCCATTATTTTTCAGAACCTGCAAAGACTGTTCGACTGCCTTTGGTTGAGCGTTGCTGATGGTTGCGGTTAGCTTTTCCATGCCCTGCCATTTAACAGCCATATCAACCACCTACCTTTTTGAGCCTGACAGCTCCCTTGATAGGGGCATCAATCTGATCCATAGGAATGTACTTACCATCATCATAGATAGCGGATTGAAACGGCTCTTGTGCTTGCTGAAAACGGCAAATCATGACAACATCTGTCTGATTGCCATACTCTTTCAAGACCTTGGCCTGTTGGATGAAGTTGACCAGGCAGGGCACAACTTCTTTTTGACCTTCAGCAGCCTCATAGCTATCTGTTTCAGGATTGTACTTTGGCTGTTCGGCTTCCCTGATCAAGGTAATGCGGTGAGGTGTCTTCATAGAAACATCACCTTGCCTTTCTCTCTTAGAGAACCATCAAGACCAAAATCCTTGTTAAGAATTTTCATGTAGGGTTTAAAGAGGTCATCCAGCTCCTGGTAGGTGACTGAATAACCGTCCACAGTCTCAGAGGTCACGGCTTCAGAGCCTTTGCGACCATAGAGCTTGTAAACCACATTCTCAATCATAAAATTGTATTTGGCATCAATTTCAGTTGTATCTGTCAAGAGCTTAAAATAACTTTCAGCATCGTCAACCAGGTCTTCAATGAGGGCCTTTTCTTCTGTGTCGTCAGGGGCAATACCCAACCGACGCTTGATTTTAGAAAGTTGGGTATCTGTCATATTACTCCCCTTCAGCACCATCAAGCAAGGCTTTCAATTCATCCTTGCTAGCACGGGAACCGTACTTGATACCAAGCTCATCCAGTTTGACTTTGAGTTCCTTTGTACTCAAATCACTTTCTGCCTTGGTATCTGGGGACAAATCCCCTTCGGCACCATCAGACTCAATGACACCTTTACCAAGCAGTTCCTTGATACGATTATCAGATACGTTCAAATCTGGACGTGGATAAGTTTCACCTTTCTCATAAAGGTAATTATTATCCTTAGTGTCCAGGATGTTTTTAGTTACGATATAAGCCATGAGTTAGCTCCTTTCTTTTTAGACACGTTCAGCAGGTGTCAATTTGGCAAAGGCATCTGTCTTGGTGATCATCACTGCAATATCCATTGTGGCACGGATGGCAATCATTTCTTGTTCGAAGAGGTTTATTGGTGTACCGTCAGCATTTGTGATGGTAGAAATCTGACCTTCTTCTGAAATCTTGTAGTTGATGTTGTAAGGAACACCATAGATAAGATTATCAAAGTCACCAGCAAGCAAGTCACCTTTTTCAAAGTGTGCAGATTTGAGGTCAACCGTGGTGATGCCGTCGATGGTGTTAGCAGACTTGTCAAAGATTGATACTTTATCTCCATCACGAGCTTCACGCAAGGCAGAGCGGTTCTGAATTTTTGATACAAAAGCATTTGCTTCAACATCAGAGTCGTAAAGTGCATCTTGAAGCTTCAAGATGTTGTCATAAGTGATTGGACCACCAATGACTTTACCTGCATCTTTAGCAGCCTTATTGACTGAGTTCGCAAATGGTGTGTCATGACCAAGCAGACCAGCTTCATCAATTTTCTTGTAGAAGGCTTCAACGATCTGTGGCTTCATATCGTCAAAGAATTTCTTCCAGGTGTAGTTTAGGGCTTCACGGGATGTCACCAAGATGATACCAAGCTTGTGAGCTTTCAGGGTTACTGGAACCACCTCTGGCTTATCAGTCTTGATTTTCTCAGTTTCATTTACCCAGTATGCTGAAATTCCATCCGTTTGAACATAAACGGTTTTTTCTTGCTGGCCATCCATCTCTTGGTACTGACCAAGTTGCATCACAAGGGAATTTTGAGCAACATCTTTCATGATGATGTCGGTAAATTCTTTGTGCAAAGTCCCATCTTTCTTTTGAGAAACCAGGACGTTTTCAGGGTTAAAAGTTTGTACTGTCATTTATTGACTCCTTATTTGATAATGCGAGAGTCTCGGAAAATATCGCCAGGACTCTGTTTGCTAGAACCACCGAAAGAAGACGACACTTTGGGAGGTTCGGACTGCGTAAATTCAGCTTTGATTTCGCTGATGATGCTTTCAAAGTCAGCAATTGCCTGCAAGGTCCCGTCTGCAGTGTCTTTAACCACAAATCCAAGCACCTTGTCATTAACTGGCAATTTTCGCTCTGAAAGTGTTTTGATAGCTTCGTCTGTCAGCTCACGCTTGGTTTGTTCTTTCTCAAGGTCAGAAATCTTATCAAGCAATTTTTGCTTTTCAGCTTCAGCTACTTGTTTGCGATACTCTTCCAGTTCCTTACCTGAGAGTTCGTTCTCAGCTTTGTACTGTTCAAGAGCTTGTGTAATAGCTTCTTGTGTCGCCTGTGCATGCTTTTCTTCTGCCTGCTTCAAGCGACGTTGCATTTCAGCAAGTGATACTGTCTTTTCAGGTTCTGGCGGATTGCTAGCCTGTCCGTTTTGACCTTGTTCAAGATCAACTGCTGGATTGTTATGTTCTTCTGCCATGTCTTGGCTCCTTTCTTTTACGCTTTAACGTGCAACCTCCACGAACTCATGCAAGGATTAACGTCACTAGCACGGTTTGGACAAAGAGAAAACCGCATGGGATTCCATACGGTTTTAAGTATTTTTGAGTAGTTTCAAGCAGTCTTTCCTGCTGTCAAGATGTGGGACCATCTCCTAATCTTCGATTGCTCGGTTTGATACCTTGGCATAGACATCCACATAAGTTTCTGATTTATCGCCATTATGAGTTACTTCCGCATAGTCGCCACACTTTTCATCAGACTTGATTTGATTAGTGCTGACTAATGCTTTCCAATTTTGTAGGGTTTTGCTGAACCAAACTACAAAACAGTCTTCAGTCTTGATTTCACGACCTGACAGACGTGAAAATTCTTGAGCTGCCAATTTCTTTGCTTTTTCTAACATAATTTTCTCCTTTATTTACGACTGAACCAATACTTCTTCTGTTGCTTTGTGAAGGCTTCTACATCAATTTTTAAGATATTTGAATCATTTTTCAGAGATTTCAAACTAACTTCAATGGCATCGAAACGACTATTTGTAGCTTGGACGTTTCGATTATTCAATTTTTCCATCTTCTCTACAATGTTCCAAAGTTGATTATTTTGATCGAGTAGGAACTCAACAGCATTTCCTGCTAGTTTTAGAGCATTCTCAAGTTCACGTTTCTTTTTGATTCGTTTATTCATGTGCCTTGTAACCTCCATTTTTAGAAACAACCTGAATGTCTGGTTTGAATTCAGACAATTCTTTCAAAGCGTTCTGGTACGCCTGTTGGGCTTCGTCGACATTTTGCAGTAAACGCTGAAATTCGTCTTGGTTCTCCCAGTTTAGCGCCAGGTCAATTGAAAAATTAGCCATTAGAACCTCCTTTCCAAAGCCAACTGAAATCATTGTCAGTTAAGACTTGATATAAAATTTTACCAATGCGGTCAGCCTGTTCTTCCTCGTGTTCTACGTAACCAGCTTCAACCAAAATGCCATGAGTGATTTCATGGATAAGTGTTTGGTCTTCAATTTGCTGACTGGTAGAGTCATCTAGCACAATCTTACCAGTCTTGTACTCAATATGCCCCCATTCACCAGTTTTGCCTTGCAAGTCTGGTTTCTTGCTGACTTCATAAACAATACCGCCAATTTTGACAGTTTCAATACCTGGTTTCTTATCTCTGTTCATTCTTTACCTCTTTTCTTGATAATAATGATTATTTGAGTTATAATTTAAGTAAGAAATAGAGGTTTTCCATCTCCCCTTGAAACAGCTTGCTGCGGTAGGAGGTGGGACACCTCTATTTTTCTTTTGGTTCAATAATATCAACTAGTTTGTCAGATTTTTTGATGAGCGCTGTGTTCAATCCACGACGGCCTGATTTATAAACCTTATCAAGCAGCTCAAAAATTTCATCTTCGGATAATGGAGTGTTTGTAATGTCAAATACAATGTTTTCAGATTGTTCCTTGGCTTTTTTTGAAGCGTTATCAATGACATTTTTGCCACTTCCTGAAATTTCTTTCAAATCAAACTTTACACCATCAACTAGATAATCAGGGGTAGGGATATTTTTAGGATAATTGACCCTTGGAACCATTTCAACATGACGACCTAAAAGCTCAGACAGCCATTGTGCTGTCTCTTTTTCTTTTGGACTATAATCTAACACAACATTGCGACCATCCACTTGATATTTCTTACCGCCATGTTCCCAAAAATTTCTGTCAGTAAGTTTTGCTTTAGCAGGATCCACATTGTTCAACCACTCATCTTTCACAGAACGGTAATTTTTGCCGTCGTGAGGGGTTTGCTTCTGCAGTTGTGCTGAAATCTGTTTCTGACCTGCTTTCTTAGCTTCATCTTTGTCATCTTCTCCCCAAACACCATTCGACGCTTCACGGTCAAGCGTGCTACCACCTGCTTTATATTCCATCTTGATATGACCATAAGAAGAACAGCGACAATTGGGGTGCATAGGGTACATATTGACCCCTTTTTCCACATCCTCAATCGGAATAGCTACCTTGTCTAAAGGTCCACACAGGTCACACGCTCCAGGTTCTGCCACGAAGATCATGTGAGTAAAGCCGTTATCTTTGAGCATGCTGTACTGCGTGTCAGCGTTAATCCGTGCAATCTCAGTCTTTAACAATCGTTTAGCATTCTGTTCACTGGTGCCGTATTTCTTGGCCAGGCGCTTCATTTCCTGCTTGTAACCCATCATGTCTGTAAAGATACGGTTAAGCGAACCAAACACCTCTCTCTGAAGCGTGGCACGAAGTCCAAGACCGCCCCATACTCTAGCAGAAAATTTCTGACCGTAGAAATCAGCGTCTAAAACGCTCTGCATGCGCTTTTTCGCTCCGCTGGATGAAATACCTAAAATACCTGCTTGACGCTTGTATTCGTTCAAATATTCATCCGTCCGTGCCTTATCAAAGACCTCGTTAACCTCAGCAGTCAAATTTTGGATTTCAAGAGTTAATTCTGCTTTCAAAAGCTCCAACCGACTGACTTTCATCTTGAGGTTATAGACTTTGAGCCATTCATTCGTTGCATGACTAAAATCTTTCTCTTTGACAGCCTTGGCAGCCTTATCAGCAAACTTTGTAACATCCATTTCGGATGCTTTTTTCATAGCTTCCTGCTTAGTCAGACCTTCCCTTCTGGCATATCGCATGTAAAAGCCGTCAATTTCCCTTTGCATACGGTCAAATGACTCTTGATAGATTTGTGCCAATACCTTGTCACGATCCAGGTCACGCTTCATCAGCTCAGCTTGGGCTTTTCGCTCTGCATTGTACCGCTGATTACTTGTTATCCGCTTGTCCGTCATCTGACTCACCTACAATCTGGCCAACTTCAAGATCACTGGAACCGCCCTGTTTCAAAATCCGACCTTGTTCAGTCTTGTAGTCAGTAAAACTAGCGTTTTCCATGAGCGTTTCCTGGGAAATCTCACCGCCTGCCTCGATGTAGGCCTTGATTTCCGTCCAAACATCTTGAGGGATATTAGGGTGGAAAGTAAAGGTCAATTTGTTTGCTTCAATTACCGGGCCGTTGATGGCTTTATGGATATTGCTGACAAGCTCGTACCTACGACGCAAAGCCTTAGTAAAGTAAGTTTCCTTGTCTTTTCGTACCTGTTCCAAACCAATCATCTTGTAAAGCAAAGCGATACCAGACGACGTTGAGTTGAAGCGGTCATCATCGAGATTTGGAATGCGACTGAAGCGGTGAATGTCATTGGCCAGACGGGTTTTATAGGCCTCTGTACCGTTGACATCATACTGTTTGTAAATGTAGTCAGCGTCCACTGTTGTCTGTTGACCTGTTTGAGAAATTCCAGTCTTCAAAAGAAGCATGTTTGCATCTTTCATTTTGGCTGCACTTTCTGGGTCAAGGTTGATACTGTCAAGATCTCCCTTAATCAACAAAAGAGCATCATTCAGGTCACTCATATAATTAGCCGTGTCTGACTGGCCAGCATCATAGGCATCTATCAAGGAGAGTTCACTTTCATAATCTCCCATTCGGAAACGGTTGTTCCACCATTCGACTACTGGCACATCATTGTAGCTGTGTTTGTTTGCACCTTCCGAAACCAACCTTACTGCGTTGTGAGAAAATGGCTTGTAGGTGATGACCTGGTCCTTAGTATAGACGGTCATATTGACCTTATTGTCATAGACTGGCAAATGCACCGCTGCAATGATGTTCTGTTCAACAGTCAAATCACGGATGACAAACATTTCAAGTGGACTAATTAAGACCACACGATCAACGTTGTCCTTGTCTCTGAAATGATATTCATAGGCCCTGCCATAAACCGAGGCATCAAATGCCAGATCACTGTTTAGGGCATTGATGTCATTTTGCCACTCAATTTCTTTAAGTGTGTTGAGTTGCTCATCATTACCATCAATTAACCCTAGGGTTACGGGATTTCCAATGACGTAGCTTGTAGCGAAACTGGATATATAACCACCCCACTTATGTCTTACTCGGTAATCTGCCTTTTCATCATCAAGGCGACGGTGTCCAGCCAAAATGCTGAAATTGTCCCCTTGAGCATATGAAGCAAGAATCTTCAAGCGGTTCTTCTGACTACCAAAAAAGGCTGCCAGCATATCCCTGAAAGCCTTCCTACCCTTGTCAGTATTCAGCAGATCATCAGAACTGCTGAACCTGAATTGTTCATTTGCCAGGTTATCAAAAACCAGGCTGTCACTTCGTGTTTTCGTCACGGTGTCAATGCCGTGTTCAAATTCGTTTACCTTGTCCACTGCTTACCTCCTGAACAGTCTATTGATTTTCTTGATTGTCTTATCAACGTCCAAGTCTTTCTTAGCCTGGTAAATTCTATCTTGAATAGCATACCTAATTGCATCTAGGCAGTGGTTATAGCTATCAACTGGCTCATTGATGTACTCATTTGTTTTCTTGTCCTTCTTCCATGTGTAGTTTTCCAATTCTTCAATGGTCTTGACACATCTTTCATCTACAACAATGTCATATTGCAATATGTACTGAATACCCTGCATCACTGACCCTGGTCCTTTGAGAGCGTCAATCACTCTGCTGATACCAAGGTTTCGCAATTCCTGATTGGATTTTTTTTCCGCTGAGTCAGCCCTGATTTCTTCCTTGCCATAGCCCAGGTTTTGAATAGCCTCAGCTATCTTGTCATTGGTCAAGTTCTTTCTCACATATTCTTCCATGATGTAGAGCTTTCTGTTTTCGTCATCAATCTTGACATGCAAAAATGCTGAAGGGTCATTGATGAAACCATAGTCCAGACCAAAGTAAGAAGGCAGATGTGCCAGCTTTTCCTTGTTAAGCAGCCTTTTCTCATATTTTGGAAAAACCAGCTTGTCCAGGGTTGCAAATTCCCCCATGGCATAGATTTTGTAATAGGCTTCATTCCTGTTGGCCAGTTCCTCTATGTTCTCTATTGTGACCTGATCAAGAAAGCGATTGTCCTTGTATGACGTGTGATAGACTACTGTATTCTTTGGTGACTTAATGAAAAAGGCATTGTAGGTCCAGTTCACTTTGGAAACCGGGTTAAACATGAGATAGATTTGCTTTTGCTTATGTTTTCTGTCTCTTAAACGTAGTGTAAGCTGGGTATAATCATCCAACGTAAATTCAGACGCTTCTTCCATGACTACATCGGAAATCCCTTTGATTGACTTAATTTTCTCTGGGTTATCAAGACCCTTGAAAATAAACTGAGCGCCGTTCGGCAACTCAATCCGATAAGCTGAATTATTGACCTTGCACTTATCAAGCAGTTTAAAAAACTCCAAACACTGCTTGACGTCCTCAAAAATAGAATCGTGTACAGTTGCGCCGACTTTACGCAGAAAAAGCACCTTTCTAGGGTGCTTCCAATTTTGACACGCTTTTAAGACTACCTTCTGAATTACGCCGTGACTTTTACCGCTTGAGGCCCCTCCATAGTGGACCTCTGTAAAAGTGACGTAGTCATATAACTTGTCATAGATATGTTTGTTAAAGACCCTGCTGGGATAGTCAATGACGATATTTATTTTAGGTCTAGTCTTCGTCAGCATCCCACTCACCTACCTTGATTTCAATAGTGCGAGTTGTCTGTTCAATCTCTTGCTTGTCTCTCCACTTGTCAGGCATTCTATTTTTTACCCAAAATATCTGAGCCGTTACATTAGGCTTACTGTATTTGGTCAAAGTAACAACGTCTCCTTGATTAGTAACAACATCTTCCTTGTAGTAAAAGCCCTTAGCATTTTCAAATAGGGCATTCTCCACCTGCATATCAGCAACTTCTTTGTTCTTTTTTAGGGTGTCCGAAATGTCCGAATGTTTTTTCTTCCATTCATTCAAGGTGGAACGTGCAATCCCCATATTACTTGCAATCTGCTCCTCGGAAAGCCCGCTCCTCGCCCAACCACCCATAAGTGTCAACCCATCTTCAGTTAGCCAATCTTGGTACTTAGGTCTTGCCATGTTCATCACCTCCTCCAAAATAAAAAGCCACACTTCGTTGTGTGACTTTGCTTAGACTTCCAACTAAGCTGTGTGGGTTTGCGATGTTACTGTTGCCACATCTAAGAATTGTGCTGTTTCCAGCCAGGTTGCCACCACATTTTAACAACTTAGGCACGCTGTAACAGCTGACTGCCATATCGCCTTAACGGGAACAGCAGGATTTGAACCTGCGACACACGGAGCTTCAATCCGTTGCTCTACCTACTGAGCTATATTCCCTAACAGGCAAGGCTTAGTGCCTTACCCTTATTTCTTGATGATACTATAATAGCACGATTGTTTGACCAGTGCGAGGCAGACTAGTTCACTTTAGTTCACTTTTGTCAATTACAGCACCTAGTTCACGGATTGCATCCTTCTTCTTTTTGTAGAAAGTAGTCTTGCTGCATTGTAAAAACTCAATCATATCATATACGCTTGCTTTCTGAATATACACCATCCTTAGAATTGTTCGACTTGCAGGTTTTGGCATTTTATCAATTAGCCTACTCAATTCAATTCTGCGTTTGATAGCTTTTTCAGTAGCATCCTTCATATACTCTTTCAAGGAATCTTGCATGCTAAAAATATCAATGTAGCGTTCATCTAATTGAATCTTCTGACCACCTTGAACCTTATTCACGTTCATTTTAGGACTAGAAAGTAAACTAGCTTTAAGATTAGCAAGCTCATCAATTCGATTCTGTATCTCTTCATCCAAATTTTGTAGTTCATCAAGTAACTCTTTAGCCTTGTTCACTCTCTGTCTCCTTTTTGTGGTATAATGTATGTGAGTTATTTACCACGGCCAGGGCAGAGAGTGCCTTGGCTTTTTTTTGTTTAGTATTGATTCAGAATACTTACTACTTCATCGAATGGCAAGCGTACCTTAATTGTTTTTTCCTCATAGGATAAAAATGGTTTGGGTATTTTGAGAATTAATACAGTAATATAGCTGTTCTCACTTCGAATACCCTCAATACTATCTATCATTTTTTTACATAACGCAACCGAGCCAAGTTTCACAAACCTCGGCATTTCTTTTCTGATTAGCCTTGGTCTGCCTGAGTAAGGATATTTTTTAGGTTTCATTTTCTACCTCCTCAAATTTCACAAAAGTCAGCCAGTGTGTAGTTCCTCTCTGTTGCCCAAAGAGTGGTGTGTATGGTATTACCTCTAACAACTTCTTAACATTTATCTGGCAGTCCGACCACTTAAAGACAAGTGTACCGCCAATTTTTAAGACCCTCATACATTCATCAAAGCCCTTGGCCAAATCCTCTGACCAGGTAACTTTATCAAGTTGTCCGTATTGGGCTTTCATAATAGATTTTTCTCCTGCCCACTTTAGATGTGGCGGGTCAAACACAACTAAGTTGAATGTATTGTCTTCAAAGGGCATGTCACGAAAATCACCAACAACATCAGGGTTGACATTTACTTTCTTTCCGTGAATTTCAAACGTTTCTTGTCTAATGTCCATAAAAGTTGTATGACTTTCATTCTTATCAAACCAGAACATCCGACTACCACAGCAGGCATCTAAAATACGTACTGCCAATCAATTACCTCTCTTCTTCAAATACTCAGGTATCGGGTCGCCAACTTTGATAGCCTCGTACTGTTCCTTTGTAACTAGAAACTTACCGTAGGCATGAGCAGTTACCGTGTAGCGTCCCTCTATGATTTCCTTGTCAGTAATCTCCCCAAACATCTCAACTCCAGCGCTATCAACTTGATAGACAATCACTGGTTGCTGTTAGTTTTTAGCGGTTTGATAACCTACTTGATAAATCATGTAGATAAATCCTAAAGTGGCAAGCAACACTATAATCATACTTGCTGTAAATTTTACGGTATCTTTCACTCAACTTCCTCCATCTTCACACTATACAACCGCTGACCTCGATACCTAGCTTCCAGGCATGATTTACATTTCAAGGCATCAGATTTATTTTCGAAATAATGTGTTTCATCTACCAACATGTGATCAAATAATACCGTTACTGTATATGCCATTTTTACCCCTTTTTATTCATTTTTTTGCATAAAATTAAACTGTGACACTGTGACATCACTTTTCTAAAAACATTTTTTATAAAAAACAAGAATCCTATTATACTGGGCTTTATAGCACTTACTATTTTTATTAACTTAAATATTTTAATAATGGTGTCACAAAGTTATAAAAATAGGTTATAACCTCAATAATATCAAGGGTCCAAAGGGTGTGACATCACTTTTTTTATTTTATTATTAAAAATCCATCTAAACCCTTGATACATAAGGCTTTATAAGGTGTGACATCAATGATGTCTCAGTGATGTCACATGGTGTCACACTTTTTGTTTTTTGTGACATCAAATTGACTTTTTGTGACATCAAAAATTATTCACTATTTTTCCGGAAGTAACCTCGGAATTGTTTCCCAGCAACCCGACCTCTGCGGTATTCCCAATCCTGATTATTGTCCATGATCAGCTTAATCTTCCGAGCTAATTTATCTCCTTTGGCAACATCTATATCAAAAACATTCTTCAAAATCTGCTTTGATGACACACTTTCTTGCGGTTTGACACCTTCGTAAATAAAACCGGCATCATTCCGATATACACCATTGTTGAAATAAGCCCATGTATACTGATGCTGTTGAATTACTGACATGCTATGCCATTCTTCCGGAACTAGCATATCCAAATAATCATAGATTTGGTTTTCTGCCTCATCGCGATACGTAAAGCGTTCCTTATAGACTGCCAGCTCATCTTCGAAGTCTTCGTCAAAGGTCAAAGTGAAACCTTTTTTATAAATCGCAACTGCCTCACCCCACAACTGCAGGACATCATCGTCCGTCATATCGAATGGCTTGACGAATTGTTTAGCTGCATCCACCAAGACCGGTAGAAAACGACGCTCACCAGTTTTATCGCCCAGGTACTCGACCTTGTTGCTGGTCCGAGCAATCACAAAGTTCTTGGGAAACTTTTCAGCACGACGACCATAGGACCTACGGAATGTTAAATCGGTCTTGGTTACAAAAGCCTTGAGTTCATCGAACGTTGTCTTCCTGCTGGCCACCATCTCATCGTCATTGACAATCAGGGATTTTAGCATGATCTCGTAGTTGTCCTTGTCCATGAAATCCTTAGCTGAATCCGTGTACCAATCAACTGCAATCTTTTGCAAAAAAGTTGTCTTACCAGCACCCTGGCCACCGACCAGGTCAAGAGTGTAGTCAAACTTTACCCATGGATTGAAGACCTTGGACACAGCTCCAACAAAGAACATCTCCGCGATTTTCTGGACATAGATACTGTCTTCAGCGCCAAGCCAGGTCTGAAAGACTTGATTCAAGCGTTCCTTATGATCCCAACTATCATAGGCATGTTCCATGTATTCCTGGACAGGATTATAGGTCTTTTCAGCAAAGAATGCCTCAATACCATCTTGCAAAGCCCTGGTCTTGAACACCACCTTGAAATGATTTTCTAAGTAAACACTGAGATAAGATTCAAATGCAGAGGGCAGCTGACCTTTCCTTATGCTGATAGCATCCAATTTGACATCCGCCACAATCTCATGCTCTCCAGTAAATTCATTGTGCCGGAGGAAATCATTGAGCTTGTTATCGCTCTTCATGGCCAACAGCACATTTCGAGGGCTATCTGAGACAATGGTATCAATCTCAACCTTTTCTCCGTTTTCGTCGAGGACCTTTTTCTTCGTCCTAGTAAACTGCTTGACAGAGATATTTACAATATCACCAATCACTGCCACCTCCCCTCATGTGTTTTTGTATCATACTATCTACCGTCCGACTAAGCTCTCTATCGCTTAGTGGATCAGCAGAATTATTATTTGCAATCCGTGCCAATTCCAAAACACAGTTTGGGTCAACACTTCTGGCCAATAATGTTCCAGCAAACTTTGCTGCCGTATCGTTTCGACTGCCTTCCTCACCAAAGCCTTTGACAATCATTTCAAAAACCTCCGTGGTCCGATTTCGCTTGCCTGCACCATTCCGGATTTGATAGTAAATGTCATCGAGTTCACTCCGGTTATTCTTTTTCAGATACTCCTGCTTGATGGCCATGACTAGTGCTCGACTGGCAGTGACCATGGTCCCGCCTTTTTTTGACTCTTCCAAGTCCCAGGCATACTCACCTTTGGATATTTTTGACGGAGCGACCAAAACGTAGTTATTTGGATGAGCTTTGACATCGACACCAGGTAGAAAGCCAATCATCTGTGTCATGGACACATCCGGATGCTTAAAGTAAAAGATATGCTTCCCACCGCTGGCAGTCTTCGCCTGCAGTGTCGGGGTAAGTAAGTTTTGATGTTCCCAATTGTCCAGACTCTCATATCCGTTGTGTTTCCCATGCAAATCAACATCGATTACGAAGAATTTGTCAGTCCGGACAGCGATATTACTATCCGGATACTTATTCCAAAAATCTTCAATTTCCTGCGCGGTCATTGCTGGTTTATCAGCAAATTTAATCATCGGTTGCTTATTCGAAGGGCTTATGGGAATTACAGAAAAGCCCTTTTTTTGATAAGCCAAAGCCGCTTTTTTCATTCCCATCTAGCACCTCCTAGAACGGCAAATCTTCGTCTTGGATATCCATAGAACTTGAATTTCCAAATGAGCTGTCTTGAGAATTCGACTGTTGTCCACGGCTTTCCAATAGTTGGAAACTTTCTGCAACTACCTCTGTAACGTAGACACGTTGTTCTTGCTGATTTTTATAACTACGAGTCTGAATGCGCCCTGTAACACCAATCAGATCCCCTTTCTTAACCCAATTTGCTAAATTCTCAGCTTGCTGACGCCAAATGACACATTTGATGAAATCTGCTTCACGCTCCCCATCTTGGTTTTTGAAGTTTCTATTGACAGCCAAGGCGAAAGTAGCAACAGCCTGATCTGTCGGAGTGTAACGAAGTTCTGCATCACGAGTCATACGACCCACTAGTACTACATTGTTTATCATAATTTTTCCACCTTCAAGGCCTTTCTCACTAATTCGTAATCAACCATTGAAAAAATTCCTGGTTCACATCTCATTAATGGTTGCATGATTTTCTTAACAATTTCTTTCAAAGTCATGCTAAAAATTCTTGAGTAAAAGAAATCTTCTTTCGTGTAATTATAGACACAGTTAATCTTTCCATCTTTATAACATACGCCCCAAACTTCACCTTTATGTTTGTAAATCAAGATTTTGTCATATAAATCACCTTGAATTTCGATTGGTCGTTTACGACCTAATTCCGTGTACCCCATTACTCTCTTCCTTTCTGATTACGTTCTCCAATTAGGTAACCTAGGAATAACCAAAGTACAGCCATTCCAAATTCTTTCAAAGTTTCAATTATCATCATTCAATCCCTTTCGTTTTCTTAGTTTTTGCAATCAGATCTTGTGCCTCATTCAAACGGTCGGCTGGAATACTTTCGATTTTATCCACTCCGAGCTGGCCAATGAACCACACTCCAACAGTATTAACTGGTCCGCCTGAAGCCTCCGCAATATTCTTGATGTCTTCACGTAGCTTCTTCGCTTGAGCTCCTGTAATGTACTTAACACTGCTAGATGCTTTCTGATTCTGTTTCGGATTTGATGCAGGTTTACTTTGCGCTGGTTTCTGAGCTTGTGCTTGCTTACCAGTTTGGTTCGCATATTCGTCAGAATCAGGATCCTTGTTATCATCGATGGCAAACAACCCGTTCAAAGCATATTTACGAGCGTAACTGGATGCGGTTCCTGTAATCTGACTTCCATCCATACCTTTCTTTGCATCTTCTTCCCTTGCTGATGCTTGAGCGCTAATAGAACTTCCACAAGCAAATAATGTTACTGTAGCACGAACATAGTAGCGGTCCCCAATCTGTTCGATATCGTCATTTAATACTAGGGATGCATCATGCTTTTTGAGTAAAGGCTTTAGTGCTTCTAAAATATCCTCCGCACTACGATAGTTGTATTTTCCGAAAGAATTGTATTGTCCTTTCGGTGCAACCAGCTCTGCCTGAATACTGCACAGGGTTGCAAATATTGGCGATTCATTTACTGTCATGTATTCTCCTTAAAATTATTTGAGTGCTTCCATCAATTCTTCAAATAAATTTGATTCTTTTGGATCAATTTTAGAAACATCTCCTCCATTGGGATAAGTAAGTGTGTACTCAGCATCTACCAAGATGATTTCACAATCGTGAATTTTCGCAAGAGCTTTAATTTCGAATTTTTGTTTCAAATAATACTCATATGGAAGTGATAGGGCACCACGGATTTCTTCTACAAAAACTGCTTTCGTTGCAAATGAATGGGGATTATTTTTGATTTCTGACATAAAATAGCCCTTCTTTTTATTACGCAATACGATTAACTTGTTTGAAATTTTCATTTTTTTGCTCCTTTGTTTTTAAAAATAAAATTCTACGACCCTAACGTCGTGCTGCTGACGGCTACCAGTAATCCGCCACAGCAGTTGCCGGTAGTCGTCGTAATCTCCGTCACTAGGCTGGGACGGATCCAGAACTACAATTGTTTTGAAGCGGTGCTGGAGCCCATCGACCCCAACTCCTAATACTTGGCTAGTAGCGACCATGTTGGTCCTGTCATGACCTTCTTTCTTATCACCGGTCCAAATACCGATTTCAGGGTGACGTTCATAGATAACCTCAACAATCTGCTTGGACTTGCTGACAATTAACATTTCTGACTGTCTGGTCAAGAGGATGTCTAATTGAAGTAACATTGGGGTATCTGCATTGACTGCTTTAATCTTTGGAAAATCCACATCAAAGCCTGTCTGGGTCAGATACCTCTCGAAAGTCTTTCGACCAAATGATTGCTTGGCCATTGCATACTTACCATTCTTTCCAACGATGTTCAGCCGTCGAAGTTGATCAAGTTCTTCTGGATTTGCTGGCAGGCACCACATTGGCTCAAAGATGACTTCAAATCCATTGTTTTCCTCTGCTCCTTCAATTTCCTCAATCTCTTCCCAACGGAAGAAATTTGGCAAACCTGATACATAACTTTCATAGTCACGGAAGTCTTCCCACTTTTCTTTGGAATAACTGAATCGGTCATACTTCATCTTGCCGTGCTGTTTCTGCCAATCAAATTTATTATTTGGCTCCGCCTGGCCAAAGATTGTCTTTTCCAGCGGATAGAAGTTTTGACCTTTTTTTCTTATTGGAGTTGCGGACAAGCCGATTGAATAGTCACGTCGGATTTTCTTGTAAGCTTTATAGTTAGCTTCACTGGACATGTTCTGCCACTCGTCAACAATCAAGACATCAAACTCGAGGACTTCACCGCTTTCCACTATATTCTGCATTCGCTTGCCTGTCATGGCTTCCAGCCGGAAGTCTTGTAAGTAGAGCTTGTTGTGAGTGTCAATCCAGCCATTCAGGATTGACAGCCGATTGTTCAGGACCAATACCTTTTTAGCCCCCTTGTGCTTTGCAATCTCAAAGGCACAAATTGTCTTCCCACGACCACCCAATCCCTCTAGAAAGATACCAGGGCAATCTCGGTCACTCCGCTTCACAGCCTCAGCTTGCCATTTACGTAATTCGATTTCCAATGTCTTGAATAACCTCCTCGATGTCTTTTCTTTGTGCCCAGAATAGCGCCAATCGAGCAGCAGCCCTCACATCCTGATGATGTGATTTGTCAAAAGTCCAAAGACCAAGCTCCCTAAGTAGCTGATCAGGAATATCTGACACGTAGCCAGCATTACGGACAAGTTCTACTCCAGGATAGCAAGTTTGCACAGCTTCAACGGTTTCAGCAACCGAGTTGTCGCGGGAATAATCATTGTCACGTACCTGGTATTCTTCCACGATGGCAACATCGTATTCCAGGTCACGACCTACTTCACGGAACCATTTACTGAAATTTCTAGCACCGAACGGAACAATCCAATAGCTCACTAGACCTGCATTATCCAGCAAGACTATTCCTGTTGTAGATGTTTCAATTCGGTTGCTTGATGGATCAATCGCTAGTATCTTCATCATCTAATCCTCAAACTTCTACTTTCTTGCAACACTGCACCCTTGACCTTTTTACCAGCCTGCAACAATTCTTTGATAGTGGTCTTGTCTGGAGTAAGCTTCTGGACAAAATATTTTTTAGGTAATAGATTCTCATCAACCACGACTGACGGTTGATTTTTTGCCAAGCTTACGGTAAATAGCAAAGTCTTAACTTTTTCATGTCCAGTGATTTCAAATGCACCTTGCAGTCCTGTTTTGAGTCGTGTGATGTCATTATCAATTGATTTGTAACGAGCAGTCAGACGGTCAATCTCTTCTTTGAGCTGTTTCTTCTCAGCTTCTTTGTTCTTGATGACCTTGACAGTGTTTTCAACCTTTTCTTCAAATTGTTCCGTCCAGTCAATAGATTCAAGCGTATCCAGCTTGGTTTCTTCATCAATACCTTCCATTTCTGCAATCTGCTTAAATATTCCAGTTAGTTCATAAATACTAGCCATTTCTCTTCACCTCAATAATTTTATTTTTTAGTTTTGTATAACCAATACCAACTCTAGTAAAGTCTGCATCAGATGCGAATAGACCATCTTGATTCATCCTAGCAACTTCATTCTTAGATAGGCAAGCAAGATTTGAAATATCCCAATTAGTCTTGTCTCCGTTTAAAAATACTATACTGTGCCCTTTCGGAATAGGTCCATTGTATTTTTCCCATTCAGAGCGATGGCAATGTTCCCAAATATTTGGTTCTGCGATTTTTCTCTTTGGATAACCGTCTGTGGTATATCGAATTGTTCCAACCGGCACCCAATTTGGAGGCTTGCTCCCCTTTTTGAATTGACCACTATTCGGTGGCATGTTCGGAAACTTTTTTCCCTTATTAACGGGGATATGTCCTTTTATAAAGTGACCTGTCAACCCACTGTATAAATTATTATAATTTCGGTATCTTTAAATTTGTTGGCCAGTTAGGGTTAGACCGAATTTCTTATTCATTTCCTCGGCGAATATATGAGCCGTCTTACCTTGATGATTATTTAAGAAATATTGATGTTGCTCGTAATTCAGTAACTTTTTTTTAAATACTTTTCCGACTGGCAAGCCTAGCCGTTTTCTGACACCTGCAATTTGAGATTTTGAGTAGCTGGTTCCGAACTTTGCATTTAGCATTTCAGTAACTTCTGGCGTTAATCGACCAGGACAAATCTCATGCATATAAACAGTATATTCATCCTTCCAGCAAAGCGATTGGGGCATGTTCAATACCTGCTTCCTGTTTTAATTTTTCAGCTTCAATAGCCAATTTGCCAATCGACACAATTTGACCAGCCACGGAAACCATAGCTTTGGACCGTTCAATTTCGATTTGCAGTTCATTTTCCGAGAGTTCCCTATCATCCAAATATTCCAATTGAGCGAATAAAGTATCGGCTAGGTTTGGCAGTTTATTTCTAACCATAGGCACCTCCTAAAATTTCTTCTTTTTTTGCGATACGTTGTAGTCGTGCATTCTCATCAACCAACTGTTGATTCACTCGTCTGTATTCGCAATTTTCTTTATCAAGATCATTTACCATGCCACGGAGAATGGCATTTTCACGCTCAAGTCGATCATGTGTCTTAGCTGGTAGGTCAATGCCATAGCTGTCGACTTGATTTGTTCTAAAAAACTTACTAAGCATGTCTGCCCCACTTTCTAACTGCACGATTTTGTGTATCTTCAGCAAATTTGATTGGCTCCCAGCTTGCAAGTGACTGCTTAACGCTGTCCTTCCAGGCTAAGCGATCAGATTCAACTGCACGTTCACAAGCCAGGGCTGTCAGCTGCTCTCTTAGTAGTCTAGCTTCACGTTCCTTGCGTTGCTTTTCCAGCTTCCTCTGTTTTACAACTGCTACTGCCAAAATCGGTAGTGCAAATACTGAAAGGCTGGCTAGGGCATCATAAATTGATTCTGTCATGCAGAAAACCTCTTTTCTATTTCAATATTTTTCAACATTTCTGCCAATGTTTCTTTCTTCGGTCTGTATCGATTGCGACTTTTCCACTTGATGAACAATCGAAAACCTTCGTAGTTAACAAAGACAATTCGGTGTGTTGGGTTTTCAATGTAATGTCTAAAATCTGGGTGATCTCTCATTTCTGTCGCCCAAACTTTAGCCGTTGCAACTGTTAAACCTTCCCAGATTTGGCAAAGGTGTGCATAATCTCCTGCCTCAGCCTTTTCAGACTGTTTGGCCGGTCTGTAAACTAATTCTGCTTTTGGCATAGTAATTCATCCCTTTCTGTGATATAATTTTGTTAGATATTTTGGTAAGCTCCTGACTTCGTCACGGGGCTATTTTTGCATTTACTCAATGCTATAATCGGCAATCACTCGCAGAATAAACTGGTTAGCCTTTGGCCCTCTGGTTGAGCCACTGAGAATGTTAGTGACCTCTTGACGATTGAGACCATAGGCTGCCGCTAAATCAACTTTCTTGATGTTATTTTCTTTCAAGAAAGTAACAACTTTTTCTCGTCCAACCGCAATATCTGGCATAGAAGCTCCTTTCTATTTGTTATAATTGACTTATCCTATTAGGAAGGAGGATAAGATATGACTAAGTCCGAACTTGCACCTTACTTAGATGCAGTTACAAATGAAGATGATACACTTCTAATCTGCAAAACAGAACAAGGTGTATTTATTGGCGAATTAAGCCCATCATGCGATGGAGAAGAGTTTGTGCTGACTTATGAAGATATTTCCATTTCATTGCCTTACGCACAGGTACTTTCTGCAACTCTTTTGAAGGTTTAATAGCTGGCTTCAAATGATCATTCATCCAGATGCTGAACAAAAATTGACACTGTCCAACCGTCTTTTTTGTTCTAGCAGATGGATGAATTTTTACTTTCTGATAATCTTCCCAAGCTAAAGCATGGCCGTAACCTTTCAAAATTTTTGTAAAAAGCTCAAAGGGCATTTCGAACGTAACGTGTTCAAGACCAGTTTTGCTAACATAATCCTCTGGCAGTTTAAATAATTCCCTATCCGACATATTAGAACTCCTTTCTTTTTATTAAAATCTGTAAACAAGAAACAACTAAATTTTTAAACTTTTTTGTGTTATATGTTGACAATATTAAAACGAAAGTTTAAAATAAAAGCGTAATAAAGAACGCTAACAAATCAATAAACCTGTTCGCCAAAACATGATTTTTAGTTTGTTCGCTTAGTTGTTTTTTTAGTCATCTCTTGTTTACAAATCATATTCTAAACTATTGATTGTTTAATGTCAAGCATTTTGCAAACAAAAGTTTAAATATTTTTTGTCATGCCTCAGAAAGGTTGATAAATCAATGTTTTCACTCTTTGAAAAGATAAAAGAATTATGCAAAAAGCGTGGAATCTCGCTTAATAAGCTTGAAGAAGATCTCGGTTTTAGTAGAAATACAATCTATAGTATGAAAAATAAAAAGCCGAATGCTGAACGATTGCAAGAAATTGCTGACTATTTCAATGTTAGTACAGATTACTTGTTAGGCAGAACAAACAATCCAAACATTGCTCAAGAAGGTCAAGCCCCTGCTACAAATCCCTTAGAGGAACAAGCACTGGTTATGTTCCGAAAAGAAACTAGTGGGATGTCTGAAGCAGATGTAATCAAATTTACTACTGCATTAAAAGGGCTTATGAATACAGCTAGAGCATTGATTGAAGATGATTCAAATTGGGAGTAGGTGATGTCTATTGAAACAAAGATTAACACATCAAGAATTTCTCAAATACAAAGAAACAGCCTACCAAATCCTAAATAATGCTGCCAGATATTTTGAAAAACCTTTGCCTGATCTAACTCATACAAATATCATTTCCTACTTTGAAGAAAACTATCCAATCATCTTCAATTTTTATGACTTTGATGAGTTCGGTGCCCAATATCCAGAATTACCGCCAGCAATTCCAACAAACAAAGAAATCAGATACAAGAATTTGGTCAAAAACCAGATTTTCTCATATCAGGAACGCTACCTTTGCGATAATTGCGCAGGAATGACCTACCCAGATATGGAAAGGAACCGCTTCGTTGTTTCTATTAGTCAGAGAAAAGCTACAAAGGGAAGAATTATCTTTACTATCCTTCACGAACTCAGCCATATCTTCTGTCATTTAGAACAAAGACAGAGTGACAGTATCTATCTTTCGCTGGCCACGGACAAAATGGTTGGAAATTACCCTCCCGAGTTACTAGCTTTGGAGCAGGAAGCTGACACTGTGGCATCCATACTCTACTTATCAGATGAACGACTATGTAAGGCTTTTCAAATTAAGATGACTTTCTTAGATTTGCAAAAAGAAACAGATATTAGTAATCCAGCTCTACATAATCGCTTGATGGATTTCTTGACGCATACTGTCGGATATAGTCAAAGTTATTCACTTAAATTTGTCCTGGACTATCGCAAAGGTGGCCAACAGATTTTTCAAGCTCCTAAGTTGGGGCAATTTTTACAAGGAGAATTTGCATGAAAATTGGAATTAGAACACCAAATCTAAAAAAGAGTATAAAGGCCCGCACAACTGGAAAAATAAAAAGAAAAATGAAGAGTGCTGTTAATCCACTCTATGGCAAAAAAGGAATGGGAATGATTACCAATCCTAAAAAGGCTGTTTACAATAAAGTTTATAACAAGACTACTATTGATCCGTTGAAAAGTATTAAAACTACAACTAAGAGCAAGAAAACGAACTCATCTGCAAAAACAGTACCTGTTCAAAGTGTTTCCATCCCTTCAGTCACTAAAACAGCAACCTATACATGCAACAAATGGATTTATATATTCCTAGCTCTTATGTTTGGGATTTTCGGTGCACAATATTTTTATTCAGGGCAAAAACAAAAAGGAATCCTTTCACTGTTATTCTGTTGGACTGGTATTCCTATGGTTATCGGAATTTTTCAAGCATTCGCAACATTCTTTAAATCATGCGACCAAAACGGAAATATTTCTTTCGTGGTTACTGAGCATGCAAAACCTTCTGATGCAGTTGCTGATGGTGATAAAGTTCAGCAGTTGTTATCCGAAATTGAGGAACTTGAACCTACTCTAAAAACAACTCTTGATCCTGAAGAGTATATTAGTACAATCAAAAAAATATCCTACAATCTGAATGAGGTCACAAACTTCTCCAGAACTTATGCCAATAATCCAAATTTCAATGCTCAGTCAATGGCTAACGCATTAGAAACTATGGTCCAAGGATTAGATGAGGAAGAAGAAAACTTTATCAGACGCTATCATTCTGAAAATCCTACTCAAGATGGTAGAGAAAAATTATCAGCTCATTTGGAATTTTTTAGTCCTAATGCAGCTGAATTAACTGAACAACTTTATAAATAAAAAAGTTCTACACTCTCCTTCGCCAAAATTTGAGTGTAGAACTTAGCAAGTATAGTTTAGAAACCGCCATTTCAGGAGGCCTCTTTACTATACCCATTTTAACAGAAAATGAGGTAAAAAACAATGTGGGATGAGCAACTAAAAGACGGTAGATATAAATTTTTTGAACGTTATAAAGACCCATACACTGGCAAGTGGAAAAGAGTAGCTACAATCTTGACAAGTAATTCAAGTAGAGCACAGAAACAAGCACAGAAAATCCTTGATCAAAAGATAACAGAAAAAATTGCAAAGTTAAAAAGCTCTGAGATGCTCTTTACAGATCTATTCGACCAATGGTGGACTTTCTATCAACAAGAAATCAAACGGACCTCTATCGCTTCTCTGAGGGGCAATATAAGGGATATTAGAGAGAGTTTTGGAATTGACATTAAGGTTGTCAATATCGACCCCAAATACGTCCAGAATTACTTGGACAACCTGGACTGTTCCAGAAATAAGAAAGAACGGAACAAGTCCATGCTCAACCTTGCTTTTGATTATGCAATAGATTTGGACATCATCAAGGAAAATCCATCAAGAAGGGCCAAACTACCACGAATTAAAAAGACCTTGGAAGATTGGAAAAAAATTGAAGAAAAATATCTTGAGGAAGACGAAATAAAACCACTACTTGAAGAACTCTGTCGCAGACCTAGCACGTACCGGATTGGGTTAGCCGGGGAATTTATGAGTTTGAATGGTTGTCGAATTGGAGAGCTAATCTGCATCGAGCCTGAAGATCGAGATTTTGAGACCAGGCAATTAGAACTCCATGGAACCTATGATCATACCGAAGGCTACCGAAATGGTGAGAAAACAACTCCAAAGACCGTTGCTTCGTACCGTGAAACATTCATGACCAAGCGAGAAATGGAAATTATTCAAGAGTTTGAATTTTTGAATGAGCTAGAAAAAAATACCAACCCACGATATAAAGACATGGGCTACATCTTTACAACCAAGAATGGTGTTCCA